>VFZK01000120.1 GCA_016871215.1 Acidimicrobiia bacterium
CTGACTCCCGGGTGGATCTTCCTAAGAGTGAAGAAAATTGAAATCGGTCACTACCAAAAACTCCCGTTACTGAACTGACATGAACAACTTGCAGACACTGTAGGCTCGAACAGCTGGACACTAGTGGTCTGAATTCTGTAATGAGGATGTGCCGCAAAACAAGCTGTCCGGCTTCTCTCTTTTTCCTATCGCCTAGGGAGTGATGAGAGTTTGTCTGCCAACGCTCCGGTAAGCGGCGGCGCCGACGGTATCGCGAGAACCGGTAAACCCTGGGCCTCCCGCCGCAACATACCCCTGGCTCGACCCCGACCGGTCCGGGCTTACCCAGAACGAGTACAAGCTGCCGTTGGCGACATGAAACCGAAATCTCACGGCTTTCCCCACCAGCCGGCTCAGATCGCGCGCTCCCTTCCATCGCACCGCTTGCAGCGTCTGGTCGCTGCGCACCGGCTCGCAATCGCGTCGCGTGTACGGCCCGATCGCTTCCCCTCTCTCATCCACAACTTCTACCCGCAGTTCGCCCGCCTGAACGTTTGTGTTGACGAAAAGGTATTTGCCTTTGAAGACCACCGGCCGCGTCGTCAGCATGCCACCGTCCGCCCCGGCGCCCAGCGAGGCAAATCCATCGCGACGCAGCACCGCCAAACCCGTGCTGCACACTCCTGACCGGCTGTTGCCCGGCTGCCCCGCTCGCCCACTGACGTAGAAGTAAAGCTTGTCGCCCACCACCAAACATCCGCCACCCGCCGACTGCACATTGCCCCAGTTCCAGTCTCCCCGCCGTTCCGACACCGGAATGAAGGCCGTCCGCACCGGACGATCCCAATGAAACCCGTCCCGGCTGTAGCCCACCACCAACTCGTTCGGTTTGGGCCGGCCGGTCGGCTGTCCTCGCCAAATAGTAAACAAGCCGAGCAGAATGCTTTCGTAGGCCACCGCGTCCAGGTTGTAGAGTTGCGGCTTGGTCTTCAGATCGTTCCGCTCCGGATCGAGACTGTCGGCCCCAACCCACAGCGCCGGCTCTTCCTGTTTCCAGGACGCACCTGCTGCCAGGTCTGCCGATTCCCGATACAAGCGGCTACGCGCTCCGGCCAGCCGATGCTTGATGCTGTAAACCCAGACCTTCCGAAACGGGTTGTAGAACATCGTGCTGCGATCTCCGCTGCGGCCAGCGCCAACCACCGGCTCCCCCCAGTGAATCCCGTCGCGCGAAAAAAACAGTAGCTGCTTAGTGTCGTCGGGGAACGAGTGAACGGCCAGCTTGAAACGTCTTTGTGGGTTGCGTTCCTCGTGGTCAAGCCAGACCGTCGTCGAGCCGCCACGCTGCTTTGCCGGCAAAACGATGTTCGTGCCGGGCTCGACGCCCAACAACGGCTTCTGCCAGTGGATGCCGTCTTTCGAAAATGCATAACAAACTCCGCCGACGTAGCCGCCCATGTACCACAGCTTGAAGACGCGGTCGCTGGGATCGTACCAGGCCCCGTCACTGTAAGGCATGGCTGCGGAGCCACCCGGATTGTCTTCCGATCCCACTTGCTCCCAAGGCTTGTCCGGCTGGAGGACAGGATTGCCCGCGAAGTATTGTGCCTGATGGAAGGTTCTAACCAGGCTGGAGGTTTCGATCAGGAAATCATCGACAAAGAGCTGCCGCCCGACATCGATGGGGATTACCGCGGGGGGCGAGACAAGGTAAGGGGGCGGAGAAGCCGGTGAGTTGTGAGTAGTCCGGCGTGGCGGCCACGGAGACTCGAGCACGATGCCGTTGTGAAGTACCTCGCTCTGTCTATCTTGAAGGCCTTCTGGGCTGCTGGCAGTTGTTCGGGCTGGCAAGGTGAAGACAACGACCCAGAGGATCGCTGCGCTCGCGCGAGGAAGACGGTTGAACCGTCGCGGAGGCTGGTTCTTCAGATTCGGCCACCGGCAAGCTTTTCGGCTGAGCATCGGAGGCAGGTCTCGTGAACGCATATCCGACCGTTGGCTACGAGTCCTCATGGCTTGAAGCGCACCGACAGCTCAACCGAGCCGACCGTCAATTCGGCTGCCGTGCCTTGCTTGTATGCGACGGTGATTCGATTAGCGCCTTTGTTCATCAGTTCGGGTGGCACACTGCCTGCCAACCAGCCAGCCTTCTCCGGCAGCGCGGCCACGGGTTTTCCGTTGAATTGAACCGTCATCTGGTCGCCTGGCTGCAAACCAGTCAGGTATACCCTCAGTCGTAGTTCCTGCAGGCGGCTCTTCAAGCGCCGCAGGTCATCGGCAACGGGCAACAATCGAGTTACAGCGGTCCCTTTTGCCAGCGCTGCCGGCAGGCGGTCCTGCCAGGGAATGGAACGCATCATGTATCCCAACGAAAACGAGTGACCGAGATTCTCGATGCAGTAGAGCTTATCCTTGGCGGCCAGCACACGAGCATCGCTCATTGTCTTCCACAGTGTGCGAGCGTGCCGAGTCTGCTCGGTGTCTGGCAGATTCGGAAACAGATTGAAGGTCATGATACCGTCCGCTCCTGCCGCCCATGCATTAGCCGCGGCGGCATGCCAGGCAGCCGGATTCCCTGGGGAGATCTCTGAGCCCGCAACACCTCGCTGCTGCATCCCGGAAGCGCTCAGACAGACGTACACGGGAACGCCCCATTGGTGTCCCCGTTCGATCATGTCTCTGGCAGGCATAGTGAACGGGTCGTAGCCGCCGCCGACAGCGACGAAGTCCACGTATCCTGCTTTGACCCAACGCTGGACGTCGAACCCGAAACGGTGGTTCAGCTCCAATGTGGGAAAAACGCGCGCGGAGAGGAGGACAGGCTTGTTCTTTTTTCGACTCGCCTCATGAACGACGCGGCCGATCTTGCCTACCATATCGGTCATCATCTCCAGATGCTCGGGGGTAGCCGGTTGGTACAGCTGGGTTTCTTTGAAGTAGCAGGTGTGGCGCATGAAATCCAGATCGATCCCGTCGACATCGTAGCGGTGGACGACGTCTCGGACGATCTCGACGACACGGTCCCGGACCTGCGGGTGCGCGAAGTCCACGAACGTCCAGACATTTCGTCCATCCTCGGCCGGGTAACGATCGGCGTCGGAGGCCTCGCCCACCAGAAATTGCGGGTTGTCCTTCTTCCACCGCGAGAGCAACTCGGGGCTGTAACGATCGTGGATATCGTTCATCCGCACAGTCCAAAAAACCTCAATCTTTCGCGTTCGGCAGGCTTCGACCGCCAGCGCCAGCGGGTCTGTGCCGGCTTGCAGAAGGCCCTGCATCCGGTTATTAGGGGCGACGCTGCCTCTCAGGGAGAAGACCTCGGTGAGCTTGCTGTCATGTGTAAAGGAGTCGAAGCTCTGAGTCGTGCAATAGAACACGCTGTCTACACCACAATCGCCAACATGGTCCATGCGTACCGAGCGGAAGCCTTGGGGTGTGGCAGGAGCGGACGAAGCCCAGGCGTCGTCCCCGTCGTTGTTAAACAGGATGTTCCGCTTTCGATGAGCGGCTGCTTTGCGAGCATCCGCAGCGAGCGAAGGTGCAGCGATCGGCGGCGTGAACCAGGCGGCGAAAGCGGCAGCGACAAACGAACGGCGATGTATCATGGTGTACCTCCGCCCTGAGGGCGGTCCCTTTCGTTTCGAACTGAAGTGGTGGCCCGGATCCCGATTCCAGTCAAGATCCCGATCGCGGGTCTCTCGCCGCTGCCCAACGTGGCATCACTGAAATCGGATCCCGGCATCGGTTTTCTCACTCGTCCTGCTGTCAACGACAGGCACGGACGGGTGAAGATAGCACGATCGGGCAGAATCCCAGCGTCCTTTTGCCAGGCGAAAGGTGAAGACAGCGCAGAGCCTCCCCAGGAGGATGACGGCCATCTCGGGGCTTGCGCCGGCTCACAGGCTAGCCTCGCTGGGTGGCGGGGAAGTTCACAATTCGGTCAAATCCGTTTACTGTCATTCCCGCGAAAGCGGTTCGGCCTGGATTCCCGCTTTCGCTGGAATGACGCGCTTTTTCGGTCGCTCAGGGAGAGAGCTGCTTCGGGGGTATCAGCTCGCTCGCGAGCGGCAGCTGCTGCTGCGGCTCTCTTTCGCGAGGATGCCGGTGGGGGGAGTCGGTCATTCAGCGTTCGGTTGTTACTCCTGGCTCAGGTTAGCGATCTTGCTCACTGGCCGACAGAGCCAATCGAGCCAATCTCCGGCCCTTGATTTCCTCGGGCTTCTCCAACATGATGTGCGCTGCTTTGCCGGGAGTTTCGCGATCGGTTGAAGGCAGGCAGGGACTTGGCTGGCGCGCGTCGCTGGCCTCGAGCCTGACGCACCCCAGTGGTACCTGAACAGGGACGGCCGCCTTGCCAGCAACCTAAGAAGGAATCTGAGCTGCCGTCCGGTAAACCGGCGGTGCTGGAGGAGGGGTTCAGATTCAAGCCCTCCAGACTGCAAATCACCATCGGCGGCAAGGACTTCGCAACCTATGTTTGAGTGTACAATTCTGAACCGCTGCCATCCCGAGGTTGTCGAGTTCCGATCGGGAAAAATTCAGGAGGCATCATGTCCCAGCCCATCGTTGCGACCAATCGTGTCAAGAAAGCCTTGCGCGAAGGCCGGTCGGTCGTCGGAACCATGGTCGTCGAATTCCGCCAGCCTTCGATTATGCAACTGCTAGCCAATGCGGGATTCGATTTTGTCATCATCGATAATGAACACGGTCCTTTCAACATCGAAACGATTGCTGACTTGAGCCGGTCGGCGGTGCAGCTTGGCTTGACGCCAATTGTGCGGGTTCCAGACTGGAGCTACCCGCACATCGCGCAACCCTTGGATTCCGGGGCTCAGGGCGTCATGATACCGAGAATCGCGGAGGCACAGCAGGTTCGCGACGTGCTGGAGATGATGAAGTACCCCCCCCAAGGCCGCCGAGGCTGCGCATTGGCGAGAGGCCATACCTCGTTTCAGGTCGGCCCCGTGTCAGAAGCGATGGCTGCCGTTAACCAGGAAACGCTCCTCATCATCCAATTGGAGACCCGTCAAGCGGTGGACAACCTGGACGAGATTGCGGCGGTGGAGGGCTTGGATGTTCTGCTGGTGGGGCCTAACGACCTTTCGATTTCGCTGGGAGTCCCCGGGCAGATGGAGGGCGCCGGCTTCACACAAGTCGTACAGCGCGTGGTGGACACTTGCAGAGACCGGAAGGTTTTTCCAGCGATTCACGTGAGTGACGTCAACATGGCGGTTCGCTGGGTCGGGCGAGGCATGCAGATGATCAGCTTCAGCTCAGAAGTTGGTTTCGTGATGAAAGCGGGGAGCGAGGCTCGGAAGACGATCCAAGAGAGCTTCAAAGGCTGAGCGGTGCCGTCTCTGAAAATCCCCTTCCCATCTTCCGGAATTGGTTTTTGGGAGCCGATTAAGATTCTCGGCTCAACCTTGAGTCCAGTAGTTAGCCGGTTATGCGCGATGAAACGAGGATTTTGTTCTTGTGTCGGCGCGACACGGCAGCAGGTAGGGCGGGCTGTCCTCAGCCCGCCGCGAAGTGCGGATGGGTTGGGAAAACGGCGCGGTGAGGACACCGCGCCCTACCTGTCGCAACCCGGATATCAAGGGCGAAGCCCTTGGCTAGTCAGGGACGTGCTGAAGTCAGCCAACGCCGCAAATTGCCGAGGCACATCTTCCGAATGATCCACTGAAAACGCTCCGCCCGGGAGTGCAGGGAGAAGCCTGCGCTTCTGGACCAAATTCGATCGATTTGTGAAGTTGATGGCCGCCTAGTGAACCTAGAGGCTGTTGAAACGACCTAAATCCATCGACTTGCTTCAATTTAGAGGCTCCGACAATGCTTCATAAGACGCCTTTTGCTTTTTTGGTAGTTGCTTTTCTGGTGACTTTGACGGGATTTACCGCAAGGCAGGATGAACGCAAGGCTGCGGCCCACCGGCAACGGCCCGTCATCTTCAACAGCGATGGAGACGATGCCTGGTGCTCGTGCTCAGACGCCCCGGCCACGACGGAGGGTTTTCTTTCCATACGACAAGATCACACCGATGGCTGTGGGATGAACAGCCAGTTCTATTGCACTACGCAGAGCTTCAACTTGTTCACGCATAACAGCAAGCTTACGGAGGTCTTCGTTTCCAAGGAGGGGTTTACGCCCCGGAACCGGATGAAGGAACTTCTCGCTGACGGCACCGACCCGCTTGCTCTGACGGTGGAGGCATGCCGCAAGCGCAACCATGAGATCTTCTGGACCCTACGGATGAACGACATCCATGACAACTACCATCCCCACCTGATGTCGCAATGGAAGCGGGATAATCCTCAGTTCCTGATGGGCACCCCCGCCGACTTCGAGCGTTTCCCCCGCGACGACGGACGCAACGTGTGGACTTTCGTAGACTACTCGCACGCCCCGGTGCGTGGCCGGATTGTCGAGATTGTTCGCGATGTGGTCAGCCGTTATGACGTGGACGGCATTGATCTGGATTTTATGCGCCACACTTGCTATTTCAAGGAAACCCAGCTTTACCAGCCGGCCACCGCCGAGCACCTGGACATGATGACCGACATCGTGGCCAAGGTCAGCAGGGTTGTCCAGGAGGCCAGCCGCAGCAAGGGCAAACCCGTGTTGCTCTCCGTCCGCGTCTTTCCGACTCTGGAGCTGAACCGCCGCTTCGGTTTTGACGTGCAACGATGGGCGGAGTCGGGGTATCTGGACCTCATCGCCGTGGGAGGAGGTTACGATCCCTTCACCGTCCCTGCCAAAGACATGATCGACCGGGGACATGCGTGGGGTATGCCGGTCTACGTCTGTCTTAGCAACTCCGGGATGGAGCAGCGTGGTGTCACCGACTCAGACCTGTCCGGGTATAATCACGCCGCCTGGCGTGGCGCGGCAGCCAATGCCTGGGCACTCGGCCCCGACGGGATCATGACCTTCAACGTCGCCCCCGAATTAGCGGGCAGCAAGGACACCCAACGTGCTCGAACGGTCTGGAAGGAGATAGGGGATCCGAAGGCGCTTGTCGGAACAGACAAACTGTACTGCATCGAGAACCTGGGCTACTCCTACACTCAGGGGTACATGATGCGCTCGATACCCTGGCAGGACCGTTTGCCGGCCGCGTTGCCGAAGCGGGCGGTAGTGACTCGGGTCCTGCCCGTGGCGGATGACACCTCGAATTTGGCCGCCAGACTGAAGTCGCTCCGACTGAGGGTGTTCCTGGCCGGATTGAAACCAGGCGACGACGTGCGGGTTCACGTCAATGGGAAGCCTCTCTCAGCGTCGCCGGAGAAACCCGGCTGGCTGGCCGCTGACGTTCTGCCCACTCTGATGCGAAAGGGTCCCAATGAGATCACTGTCGCATACCGTCAAGGCGCTGCGGCCGAACTCTCGATTGGGTCCGTGGAGCTGTCGGTGCAATACCAACCAGCTAGATAACACGAGAGAATCTTCCCAATTCGGCTCACCGGGCGGCGGTCGGTCGGATTCCGTTTTGCCTACTCGCGGTGCCGGTTTGTGAGACTGCTGGCCCGCATTCGTCTGCGAATCTGCTGCTCAAACGGAACGGCGTGGCGGAGCGCCGGATGGCATCTTGGCTGAGCCAACGCCACAGCGTCGCTCCACTGGTGCTGGCCACGATACCCTGTCGGACGACCTCACCTCCCTGCTCCAGATCACAGGGGCATCTCGCAGGTGGCGGCAAATAATGATTGAGTCAGCCACAGGGAGAGTTGCTGCTGATTCCTATGGCCGAAACGCTCGGTTTCGATTTCCAAATACCACTCATGGTCGCTTCTCAAACGAGGTTGCAGACCCCCAAGCTCTGGGAACAGGTTGACCGCTTCCGGCAGGAGGCGCAGAAACCAAGGACTTCCCCACACCTGCAACCGGCCCGTCCTCGGGTCGGTCCGCAAGTGAACGACGTCGTCACAAGGCATCCACAGCCGTGCGGTGATTGCCATGTCTTCCTGCTCGCTTCCAGACTTCAACAGGACGGCGGCCTTGCCCCATGTTAATCTGCTTTGCAGCGCTGTGATGGCGAAACTACCTGTCGAAGACCCTCGGAGCAATGCCCCCCGTTGACACCAAACAGAAACCCACCATGCGGCAACAGGCCGAAGCCCTGCGCTACGTTCCGCCCTTGTTGCAGATGGTTTGGGAAACCCATCGAGGCTACACGGTCGCGATGGCCGCGTTACGCCTCCTGCGGTCGGTCATTCCGGTGGCCACGCTGTGGGTTGGGAAGCTCATTCTAGACGCCATCGTCAGCATGCGGGGTGGGACACCTGACTTGCCCTATCTATGGAAGCTCATTGGCTTGGAGATCGCGATCGTTCTGGCAGGTGAGGCGCTCGCACGCGGGTCGTCGCTGGTGGAGAGCCTCCTGGGCGATCTGTTCTCCAATCACACCAGCGTGCGCCTGATGGAGCATGCTTCCAGCCTGGACCTCTACCACTTTGAAGATCCGGCCTTCTACGATCGGCTCGAGCGCGCCCGGCGCCAGACCACCAGCCGCATTGGCCTGTTGGCCCAACTGCTCGGGATGGCCCAGGACGCGCTCACCTTGATTTCTCTCGCTGGCGCCTTGCTCGTCTACAGTCCCTGGCTGCTTTTGCTACTGGTCGTCGCGGTGCTGCCCAGCTTTCTGGGTGAAACGCATTTTGCGACGCTGGAGTATTCTTTGCTTTTCCGCCACACCCCTGAGCGGCGGCGATTGGACTATCTGCGCTACATCGGCGCCAGCGACGAGACCGCCAAAGAGGTCCAGATGTTTGGCTTGGCCTCTTGGCTCATCGAGCGCTTCAAGCTGTTCTCTGGGAAGTTCTATGAAGAGAACAAGCAGCTTTCGATTCGGCGCAGTCTTGCGGGGACGGCGCTTTCGATCATCGGCACAGCTGGCTACTACGCCGCCTACATCGTTATTGTGCTTCGAGCCGTGGAAGGGCTTTTGAGCCTGGGCTCGCTCACCTTTCTCGCGGGCGCTTTCGCCCGCAGCCGCGACCTGATTCAACGTCTGCTGCTGGGCGCCAGCGGCATCTACCAGCAGTGCCTGTATCTCAAAGATCTGTTCGACTTCTTCGAGATGAAGCCAACGGTTGTCAATCCTCCGAGTGGGCGTGGTGTGCCGCCGGTGATCCGGCAGGGGTTCTCCTTCGAAAACGTCGGATTTCGCTACCCAGGCACCGAAGCGTGGGCGGTTCGCCATGTCACGTTCCAGCTTCGGCCCGGCGAGCGGATCGCGTTTGTTGGCGAGAATGGCGCAGGCAAGACCACACTCACCAAACTGCTGGCCCGCCTGTATGATCCAACCGAGGGGCGGATTCTTCTGGACGGTGTGGATCTGC
Organism: Acidimicrobiia bacterium; assembly: GCA_016871215.1. GTDB lineage: Bacteria > Acidobacteriota > Terriglobia > Versatilivoradales > Versatilivoraceae > VFZK01. The sequence continues at coordinate 9,318 of VFZK01000120.1, forward strand.
GCGACTACGACCTTCGTTCGCTACGGCACTCGATCGGGGTGATTTTCCAAGATTTCGTTCGCTACGATTTTCGTTTTGAGGAGAACATCGGAGTTGGGGAGATCGAGAAAGTACGCTCTTACCTGGATCGGCCCTCGAGTGATGCCGATGCTCAACCGGAGGACGTGCAGAAGCCTACGGCAGGGGGCAACGGGCAGGTTCCGCCTTCGATCGCCTCAGCCGCCGAGAAATCGTTGGCTGCCTCGCTGCTGCCCCGCTTCAAGAATGGCTACCGGCAAATGTTGGGCCGGCGTTTCGATCACGGTCTTGAACTCTCGGGTGGCGAATGGCAAAAGGTGGCACTGGCGCGTGCCTATATGAGGGAAGCGCAAGTGCTGATTCTCGACGAACCGACCGCCGCTCTTGATGCACGGGCAGAGTATGAGGTCTTTCTGAGGTTTTCCGAACTGGTGGCAGGCCGGATGGCTGTGATCATCTCGCACCGTTTTTCAACGGTCAGGATGGCCGACCGCATCGTGGTCCTCAAGCTTGGCCAGGTGATCGAAGACGGCTCGCACTCCGAGTTGCTGGCCCGCCGTGGGTTGTATTCGGAGCTGTTTGCACTACAGGCTGAAGGCTACCGATAACTCACGGTCAAAGCCGAGGGGCACATACGCGATGTTGCTCCCGCGGGTTCGTCGTACGCCACGCCGGCGCACAGGTACCTGGGGACCGCCTTGTCTGGCAGTCAAGACGTCGGATCACCGATAGCGAGACTGGTGTGTTTCACGACAAACAAGGAGAGACTACGGCTTGGCAGCCTCTTTTTTTCGCAGGAGCCGGTCGCGGTGAATTCGGGCAACCCGATGCATGTAGCCAGAAGAGGAGTACCGGTCTGCCGCGGCGTTGCGAATGTGGCGCAGCGCCCGATTGGCATCGCCCACCGCATCTAGGTACAGGCCCACGTAGAGCTCGGCGTAGAACTGGCTTTCCGCTTGTGTCCCACCCGCTTGAAGCACCCGATCGGTGTCGAGCTCGCCGCGAAACATCCGGTAGATTTGCGCCATAGGAACCCGTGAATCGGGCCCGACAGGCAAGAGCGCCATTTTGGCTTTGCCCGCCGACTCAGCGCGTGCCACACAGAGGAAATGCCAGGCCGCATTTTCGACGTCGTTCGGATTCACCGTGCGGTGAATCTCGAACTGTGCACGGCAGTCGTCGAAACGTCCTGCGTAGTAGAGGGCGATGCCTCGTTGCCAAAGATGCGGGAGAACATTGGGAGCCAATCCGGCTAACCGGTCGAAACCAGCCACCGAATCCTCGATGCGGCCGTTCTGGAAATCCGACACGGCGCGATCGAATACCTTTCGAGGCTCGTCTGGCAGGGTCTGGCTGAGCGACTCGACGCTGAGAAAGCCGGCCGCCAAGAGAATGATTCTGCAGATCCGAAGTCGCGGCGAAGTTCCTCTCGATGAAGAAGGCACCATCGGCCAAGCTGGAGTGCGCGTCGGTGGAGGCATCGGAAACAAGCCCGGCTGGATCGCTGAGGCCAGCTCCAAGATGTCAAATCTCCAGGACAAGCCGGAGCCAGCAAGCGACGCAAACGGCCGCACTCCACAACGCTGCCCGTGGCTGCCGGCATCCAAGAAGTTCGCCAGTTTTGGAGTGCGCCAGCCCTGTGGCGCTTTGGTTCGCAGGCGCACCTTGGCAGGCGGGCTGAGTAACGGGTGCATATCTCCTTGCTCACGCTTAGAAGAAAGCGGCAGAAGACTGCCGCACTCCAGAAAGGGCTGCAACCCAAGTCTTCGATCTTTGCTAGCGCACCCGCTCCTTGCCCCTGCTTTGAAACTGCTAGAAACGCGATACCGCCAGCTTCACATCCGCTTGGGCCAGGCCTTCTGAAAGCGCTGTTCAACCATAACGGCTTCTTCGTTCTTGCCCTGTTTTCGCAAGCTCTGGCCGAGGCCGAACAAAGACCAACCGTTGTGGGGGTACTTCCGCAGATCCTGCCAATAGACAGCTTCGGCCTCCGCCGCTCGTCCTGCCTGCAGCAAGACGGCACCCAAGGCCTGGCGCGTGGGAAGGTTCCAGTCGGGCGGTTCGATGTAGACCAGTGCGTCCTCAAGCCGCGTTGCCGTCTCGAGGTGCGCGACAGCTTCGGCGAACTTGCCTTGCAGTGCCAATACCTCGCCTTCCAGCATCTCGGGTGCGATGCCAAGAATCGCCCGTGCCGTGTTGTTGGAAAAGGAGACTGGGGCTGCGTCCAAGGCTTTGTCCGCGAGAATTCCCCTCAACGCCGTTAGCTCGGCTGCTGCCTCTTCTAGCCGGCCGGTGCCTGCGAAAGCTGTTCCACGCACGTAGTGACGAATTCCCTTGAGGAACAGCGTGTCGTGAGGAGCAGGCAGTTTCAAAATTCGTTCCCAGCGGCCGAATCGTGCTAGTGCCAGCTCCGGAATCGCCAGAAAACCCTGCAGCATCGGAAAGTCCTTCAGCACGTGGTGTGGAATTGCTGCCGCCACCTTCTCTGCCGCCAGGATCGACAGCTCGCTGTTTCCCTCGAAGCCGGCGGCTGCATACAGAAAATGGAGGTTGTGTGGGTAGTAAGCCAGCGGGTAGATGCCTTGAGCCCGGCACTGAGCGATGTATTCCTCGTCGACGGCGGAGGCTCGCGAGTTGGCCATCGACGCATCGGCGTAACGGCCAACGCGAAAGTAGATGTGAGACGGCATATGGACCATGTGGCCTGCGCCAGGCATGAGCTTGAAGAGGCGGTCGGCGGCCGCTTCGGCTCTTTCTGGGCTCTTGGTGGCCTCGACCGCGTGAATGTAAAAATGGCACGCCCCGGGGTGATTCGGGTTGCGGCTCAAGACGGATTCCAAAAGCGAAACGATCTCGGGTGTTTCCGTATAGGGAACGCCGTCGCGGGTCCAATAGTTCCAGGGACGCAGATCCATCAGCGATTCCACATAGAGCGTCACAGCGTCGAGGTCGTTCGGGTACTTTTGGCGAGGCTCTTCATCGCGCTGGCGTAGGCCTGGTCAAGGGCCTTGCGATCGGGCTTCGCATCCCCGGAATACCGCTTGGCCAAGGCGTCGATGTAATCTCGTTCTTTCGAGCTGGCATGCTTCTTGAGCGCAACGGCTTTCTGAACGAGCTTGTACGCTTCCGGCTCCGCCTCGGGCGCCATCGCCATGTTGATGTTGGGCCCCAACACTATATAGCGCCTGCCCCCAGTAGGCCATCGCGCAGTTCGGATCCAGGCGCGCCACCTCGCGAAAGGCACGCATCGCTTCAGCGTGGTTGAAACCGTACGACAGGTTAATGCCTTGGTTGAAGAACTGCTGAGCCTGTCGCGAACGCGTCTTCACCCGGAAGGTGTGGCTCCCGAGATTCTGCAGCCGTGGTGCGATCTGGCCCTGCGCGTTGGGAGGTGTCTTGAGACCGTTATCGGGACCATGCGGGCCGTGCTGGGACCACAGTGGCCCCGCGCCCAGCACTAGAAGCAGGCCGGGTGCTACTTTCCACACTGTTTGTGTGATCGAATTTTGGAAACGCATCGCTGGACTCCTTAGAGGGTGTTTAAAAACCCTCTGAATGCTGCGCCAGGCGGCGGAGCATCAGGTGAATCATGGCGATCTTGATGAAAGTCTCACTGGTTTCGGGCAAATACTCGTAGTCCTTGCTGAGTCGGCGATAACGGCCTAGCCAGGCAAAGGTCCGTTCCACGATCCAGCGGTGCGGCAGAA
>VFZK01000121.1 GCA_016871215.1 Acidimicrobiia bacterium
TCGCTAACTCGGTTTCGGTGAAGGTCAGTGACGGTCCCCGTTTTCTGAATGGCATAGAATCCTCCTTTCAGAGGAGTATGCCACAAACAATCGTTATGGTCTACTTATTAATAGAATGATGATCTAGAGATAGCGGCCCAACGATTGGCTGAGGATCAAGCTTCTCCCACGATTGTTGGAAGGGACAGGATTGGCGAGACGCAACATGTACTTGTGGCCGTCAGAGCACCAAGCGTTCTATGCTCAGGCGATCGCCATTCTCTCTGATCCCAAGAAGGCACTCGCGGGGCCGAAGACCACCTGTCGATTGCTCAAAGGATGAAGAAATTCGGCGATCGCTTCCGGGAGTGGCGTCCTGGTCCGGACCCGGACGCCGGTGTTGCGCCGACTGGCGGGCGCAATGCACAGAGCCTGGCCTTCGGCGCTGTGACGGTTGGCAGGCGGCAAATCTTCACCTTCCGCATGGCCGGTTATGCACGTTAAAAAGAGAATTTTGTTCTCGTTTCGGCGCGAGACGGGCAGCAGCAGGATAAGGCGGTCTGTCCCCAGCCCGCCGCCAAGCGCCGATGCGTTGGGAAAACGGCGCGGTGAGGACACCGCGCCCTACCGATCGCAACCGGGAAGGGCGAAGCCCTTGGTTAGTTAAGCGCCAGGTGCAAAGCGGCTGCGAAGACGGCGCGCCGCCTCTGCCAGGCGTTTCAACTTGTCGTAAGCCTCATCGATCGATGGTGGCTCTCCGCAGTCTGGAGCGAAGCCGCAGTCCGGGTTCAACGCGATACGGGCAGGCGAGATCACTGCCGCCGCTGCGGCTCCCAACGCCTCCATCGCTTCGACGGTCTGCGGTTCTTCACGACGCACATCGACGACGCCGAGGCCGACTCCAAGATGTCGTGGAAGTAATTCCAGGTCGGAGATATCGCCCGTTCCAGAATAGGCGAACTCAAGATTGATGCGGTCCACGCGCGCTGTCTGCAGGCGCGGCAGAATCGGCTTGTAGTCGCCACTCACATCGCTGTTCCGCTTGTAGACACTATGGCAGCAGTGCAGATGGGTTTCGGCGTTGAGTCCTTCACAGATGCGATTGATGGCTGCTACGGCTTCCGCAACCTGCACGTCGGGCTTCCATTCACGACGCAGTCTCTCGTCGTGCGAGGAGTCGCCCGCCATCAGTCGCCGGTCACAGAAGTAGGTCAGTGCCGGGTCGTCCAGTTGGACAACGTCGATGCCCGCGGCGACGACAGCTTCGGCTTCCTGGCGCAGTATCTCAGCCAGATGCTCCATGAGATGCTGGTAGGTAGGATAGACATCGCGGCTGTAGTCGGTGTGCCAGTAGCGAATCGCGATCAAGAACGGACTGGGCAGTGCAAACTTGCGGCAACGGCTGGTCTGGTTCGCCAGAAAGGCTGCATCGGCGGCGAACACCGGATCGCGTGGCTCAATCCGCTTGACCACCACGCGTTGCAATTTAATTTCGCCCGCGTGTTCGAACCGGCGCACGCGCTCGAAGCCGCCGATGCGGTTCAGAAACTCGTCGATGTAGTGAACACGCCGCCACTCGCCGTCGCTGATGACGTCGATCTTCGCTTCTTCTTGGATCTGAATCGCAAATGCCACCAGGGCGTCAAGCGACTGCGGTTCGTGGCTGCGAGACAAGCGGTCTCGCACCACCTGGGGGCGGGGCAAGGAACCAATCACCTGGGTGTAGAAAGGAGGCAGTTGAGCTGTTCGCTGAGTCTTCATCGTTCCACCGTCCTGGCGCCGATCCGAGGTGCTGACAGCAGCGCGGCCTTTAGAATATCATCGCGCCAGATGCATCGCCAGTCGCCCAAACACGGCAAACGAGCGCCGGCGTGGACACCGACAGTCTGCATGCCGCTGGCGAGGCCCGACGGAGACCTGCAAAGCCAAAGCGGCAGAGGACTGCCGCACTCCAGGATGCTGCGCGTAGCGGCCGCAGCTCGGAGGTTTGCCGGTTTGCACTGCGCCAGCCCTCTGGCGCTGTCGGCATAGCGTGCCACTGGACCGGCAGTGAGCAGATCTGCTCCGGTATTGGCTGATCATTGGAGGCAAGAACATGGCAACACGTCTTGGACATAAGATCGCTGTTCCGGGTTTAGGGCGCTGGCTGGGCCTGATCGTGGTTTTGTCGGCGCTTGCTCCGGTGCAACAGCCGGCTGCCGGCGATGCGGTGCCGGCCGAGCTCGTCAAAGCCCGAGCGCTGCTCGCGAAGCAGCCGTTTCGCGATCTGCCGGCAACTTTGGAAGCCATTGGCGAACACAATCTCGACGACTGCATTAAGCTGCGCGACAACCGCTTGCTCTTGGTGTTTCGGGCGCAGGGCAAGGGCGCTCAGCCAGATGGAGATGCCCAGAGAGCGCAAATGACTTTTGGCGCTTACTCGGGCGACAACGGAGCCACCTGGACCGAGCCGTTCGCTATGAAAGGGGAAGATGGGAAAAACATCGGCATCCCTGGCCTCGGATCAGTGATCGAGTTGAAATCCGGTGCGCTTGGGTATTACTACCGGACCTCCGACGGACGGGAAGGATGGGGCGCCAACCTTCAGTGGTGGCGGAAGTCGACCGATGGTGGCAGGACCTGGTCTGCGGCCACTCTGATGCTATCCGATCCTGCCGATGAGCAAGCTCGTCACGGGCGGGGACTCGCGGAACAGGGAGCCTCCCATCACGGGCGAGGGTTGGTCTTGGCCAGCGGCCGGGTTGTCATTCCCGCAGCCAACATGATGTATGGACCCATTGTACCCCGCCAGGAAGATAAGGATTGGAATCATGTGATTGGCGAGGGAACCAAGGCATACCAATGGGGACTGGACCACTTTGGCACTTTGCTTTACGGCTTCTGTTACCTGTCCGACGACGAGGGAAAGAGCTGGCGGCGCAGCCTCACCGACGTCTTCATCGTGTTGCCGGGCCGGTATCCCGTTCAGCCTCAAGCCCGAGGCGGGTTTTACAACTTTGAAGAGACCACGGCCATGGCTCTGCGCGATGGGCAGGTGATGATGTTGGGCCGCAGCATCCTGGGGCGTCCGTTCGTCAGTTATTCCAAAGATGGAGGCGAAACATTTTTCCAGCCCGTTCCCTTGGATTTGGCCAGCCCCGATGCCCCTGCCATGTTGGCGCGGTTTCCCAGGACGGGCGACATTCTTTTGATCTGGAACCAGACCTCGGTGGAGGAGAACGTCAACGGCTACTCGCGCCACCGACTGTCCGCCGCGATTTCTCAGGACGAGGGGAAGAGCTGGGGCCACTTCAGAAACCTCGAATCGTTGGATGATGTGGCGCGTGTGGAGCCTCCTCCGCTGGGCGCCGCGCGGTGGCACATACAGCAGCCCCTGGATGTGAAGGGCCTGCACGGCGTGGGTGGCCCCCACTACTTGCAGCCAACCGACCGAAAGCGGTACATTCGTGCGCCCGGACCGCTGCGCGCAACGTATCCAAGCTGTAGAATCGTAGGCGATACGGTCATCGTTCGATATCAATTCGGCGGCCAGCCTCCAGACACCGTTGTACCGATCCGAACGAAGCAACGAATCTTGCCGACCAGTTGGTTCTATGGAGTAAAGTGAAGTCTGGGAAGCGGGCAGCTCCCGACACCTCGGAAGTTCGCCAGTTTTGGAGTGCGCCATCCCTCTGGCGCTTTTGGCCCTGGCTTGCCAGCGGGCTCAAGGTGAGTGAGAATTCTGCACTGCGTTCGAGCCCGGGCTTCTGTGGTCGGCTGTCGAGCATTCTTGCTCAACATCGACACTGGAGATTGGACATTTTTCAAAGTATGAGGTTCACCAAGAGATGCATCGCTATGGCTCTTTGCTCTTGGGACAGGCCCATCTCCACGCTTCGTCGCCAACGGTTAGCCTCCAAGCAACAAAGCGGCAGATTGCGAACGTGGGAGCGGACCTCTGGGCCGCGACCGTTGCTGGACGGGGATTCTGGTTGCCGTCCAGAGGCCGGCTCCCACATTAAAAATCTCCAAACTCTCGTGTCGAGCATTCTGCTCGACACAGAGAGCCTCGTGACAATGCGGTGTAATCCTCAACAGATGAAAGGAAGAGACTGGATGAACAGAATTCGGACATGGATCAAAACTGCGCCACCTGCCTGGCTGTTCGCGCTGATTGTCTGCCTTGCTGCGCACGCGCACGGACAGAAAGTCGAACCTCGACTCAACCGAGTCATCGAGCTGTTTCAAAGCGGCAAGGTCGCCGCAGGCGGCTTGCTTCGCGGAGAGGGGCTGGATTTTATCCAGTCGTTCGACGAGACACAGATGGACTTTGTGATCTTCGATCTCGAGCACCGGCCCACAGACCTCCAAGCCGTGCGCGTGCTTCTACAAGGCATGCTGGATCGCGCTGACATCGTCCGGCGCGGAAGCCTGCAACCGCGCGTCGTGCCACTGATCCGCATTCCCGCCAACGGCGGCGAACGAAATCAGAATCAGATCAAGCAGTCGCTCGACCTGGGCGTCTACGGCATCGTGGTGCCGCAAATGGAGACGGCTGAAGATCTGGAAGCGGCAATTTCTGCCACGCGCTACTCGCGCAGTTACGACGCCGACCTGGGGATGCCGGTTGGCATCCGCGGCGTCGGCCCGCAGGTGGCGCAACGGTATTGGGGACTTTCCCGATCCGACTATTTCGATCGAGCCGAGGTGTGGCCGGTCAAGCCGTACGGTGAGCTGTTGCTGATTCCGATGATCGAGACCCGGAAAGCGGTCGAGAACATCGAGAAGATCGTCCGGGTAAAGGGGCTCAGCGCGCTGATGATCGGTCCCGGCGACATGCAGGTCTCGTTCGGCCACACGAAGCCCTACCCGGGCGGTGGGTTTCCGCCGGATGTGGAAGCCGCCATCCAGAAAGTGGCCCGTGCTGCACGGGATGCGCGGGTTCCCTTCGGCATCACCGCCGGACCGAACGATGTCGAAGCCCGAGTCCGTCAAGGATTTCAATTCCTGGTTGGGGGCGAAGACACCGCGCGCAAACTGAAAGCAACCGGCAGGGGCCAGTGAGAGTTGCAGTTCCGCCGGGATCCCGATTGTAGCCGGGATCGGTGTTCCCGGCCTGCCGCTCCCAAGATTGCCCCTGGAAGCACTGGCGCGCTTCACCACAAACGCGTACGTGGCAGGGCCAGGTGACTCTGGCTTACTTGGAGACGCTGCCCGGGGCCAGCGGCATTGTGACGGTTACGACCAGGCGCGGATCCTGCGGGTCTTTCAAGTGGGAATCGTCGTAGGACGCCACCCAGCCGAGTGCAGTAACGATCTGATGCAGCGGCCCGTACATGTTCTGCGAAAGCCGCCCGATCGTACCTTTCAAGTAGGGGCTGACGTCCTGGAGATGGCAGAAGAATCGGCCATCGTGAAACCGGCCCGGGATCCGGTGAACGTTCCAGCCACCTCCTTTGTCCGCAGGCGTTCGCAGCAGAAGCCTGGCCTTGGATTCCGCAGCCGGTGGCTCCTCTTGGTAAAACCATGAAAGGGGCACGATCCACAAGCGCGCGCCCGTGACGTCGCCAGAGCGCGGCTGAACCAATTGGCGTCCCCAACTCAGATACACCATGTCGTCCACCACATCGAAGGTCGGATACCCCACTGAGCCGTAGTCGTCCGGCAACACACCCACGAAATCGAATCCGCGAGCCATCTGGGGCTGCGGGTCTGGCTCGACCCGGCCCGCCGGCGGCAGCACCAGAGTATCGACCGTTCGGTAGTGCGTCCAGGTTTTGCCATCGTCCTTGCTGATAGCCGAGGAGAGCCGGGCGCGGCGATAGCTGCTACGAATCTCATCTCCGGAAACCTGATTCCAGACGATCAGCCAATCGCCTGTCGCCGGAATGCGGCGAACGGCGCAGGGTGAATAAGAACTTGCCAGCACCGTCGGCTGGGGAAAATCGAACCGCTCTCCGGGTTTAAACGCTTGCTTCGCACCGGTCTTGAAGACGGCGTTGTAGTCGGCTGAGCCGCTGCCGGTTCCGCTGTGAACGGTGTAAACCCTGCCCAAAGTCGTTCGGCAAAACATGGACACGTCGCCATTACGGTGCTCCACGAGGCTGGGCTCGTCGCACGGCCACATGCCGCCGTAACCCTCCTGGTGCCAGACCATGATGCCGCCCTCGCTACGCTTCCAGGTTTGCCCTTCGTCGTCAGAGTAGAGGGCGAAAGCGTTATCCGGCTCCGGGTAATGAGCGTGCCCTTCGACGGGAACGAACTTGCCATTCAGCACCCCCCAGGAACGTGTGGCCTCATAGAGACCCAGGTGCCCGGCGCCATCGCACCAGCGGACCGGAAGAAACAACCGGCCGCTGTGCGTCTGGATCAGTGTGTTCTTATAGGGACCAGCTCCAGGAGCGTCGGCAGCCTGCATTCGCCCTCTCTGCTGCCAAGTCTTGCCCTCGTCGGCTGAAACGAAGAAGTACAGCACTCCGGCATTCAGAAACGGGGCCACAGGCGGGCCCGGTTGGGGGACCGGTGCATAGCCGCCCAGAATCCCAGAGGCCAGACGAATCGCGTAGATGATGGGAACCGGCAGTTGTTCTGGCTTCGACCAGGTTGCGCCCTTGTCGCTGGAATAGCAGATTCGGCCGCCTCCAATCATGATCAGGCGGCCATCTTTGCCCTTCAAAACACCAGGCTCCTGGATCGGTGCTGTAAACTCCCGCCCAACCTCCCGCTGGCGGGTGCCAACCGGAGGCGGCGCTGGCACCCGGCCTTCAATAACGTCGACAGGTGTCGCTTGCTGTGCGAACGACAGACTAGCGCCGGCCAGGCAGACCGTCAATGGGACGATGAGACTTGCCACGTGTTTCATAGATTCCTTCCTTTCGTCGAGGAACAGTCCTGGTCACCGAGAGTCACTGCACTCAGGCAAGAACGCTGCATGCAGTCTCCTTAAATATCTATCTGAAAAAACTCTGGAGAACAACACAGGAGTCAGCGCCGTCTGTGCTGTCAAGCCATATGCGCACAACTGCCGGCGCCCGCCGCGATCCAGTTAACTTTCGCCTCACTTCTTCGACACGATAAATTCCTGGGCGATCACGGCCTGTCGCCGGCTCGTTGGGCTCCGCTCTCGCGGAAATCCAGACGAGGCGCACGAGCCCGCCGGTCTTCTGGCGCTGCGCTTTTGCCGGTTGCCGATTGCGGAGCGAAAGCGGCCCCTACCTCGTCTCAACCGGTTGCCAGATCGTTGCCACCAGGGTGCGTCCCGGGGTTGAAACTCCGGTTCGATTGATGGTCAAGACCTTTCCGTTGCTCAACAGCACGGACGTCGCAAGTCCCCCACTATTCTCCCACCAGCCGAGCATGTACACCTTCGAATCCCAGGTCCTTCCCTGATCGCGGCTGATCACTGCGCGTGATCCACTAGGTTCGTTCTTCTGGTGATAGGCCAACACGACCGTTCCATCCTGCATCTCCACCAGATCCCCAGGACATTCGAAAAAGCGGGTTGCCGTCCTGGGCTGGCTCCAGGTGTATCCCTTGTCCTCGGAAACGGACAGCATCATGTTCTTGAGCAGGTAGCGAATTCGGTACTGGATCCCGGGGATACTGTTCCAGAGGATGACGTCATCGGCCACCGGTGGGCGGTCAAAGCGGCCTGCGGAAAGGATCCTTCCCGACCGAAGCGCGAGCAGGTCCCCACAGCTCCCGTAGGTCCATTTGCCCCAGGACTTGCCGCCGTCCCGGCTGCGGTAAACCAAGTTGACCGGGCTGAAGTCCTCTCCCAGTCCTGAAGTCAAAACCCCTTCTGCCCTACTGCTCCAAGCCGCCGAACCCAAAAGCACCGTGCCGTCGGGAAGTTGGCAGATTCGAGCCCCTACCCCCACCCGGTCAAAGGAACCCGGAGCTTCGATGAGACTCGGCTCGCTCCACGACTTGCCTTCATCCGTCGAACGAAATACCTGGACGGCGGTTTCGTAGGTGCCGTCCGGTTTCTGATGGATTCGAATCTGATTGGCAGCCAGAGTCACACCTTCGCGGAGGAACCCGAGCAAGGCGGCTCCTGGGGGGACCAGATTGGTGGTCATGTGCCACGTTCGCCCCTGGTCACGGGAGCGAAAAGTCTGATTCTGCGCTGGGATGTGCACTGCTGGCTGACCCGCGGAATCGAGGCAAAGAAACGGCTGGTCCCCAACCGGGGCAATCCAATGACGTTCAGCCGCAAGACGTTCATAGGCCAAGATCTCGTCTTGGTGGAAGTAGTCCCCCCCCTCGTTGAGGTGTTCCGGCCGGATCAGGCGCCGCGCATTCTCCAGGTAGCCTTCCGGATTGAGCTTGCCGATGATGCCCGGATAAGTCAAGGGTGGTTTCCGCATCCCCTCCAGCGTCCACTTGACGGAAAGAACCGCCTTGCCCTTCTCTCCTGGGGTTCCCTCTTTGGCGTACCAACTGGTCACTCGCGGAAAGACCATCAGCTCCTTGGTGAGCAACTTCGAGCCTCGGGTGTACAGGGTGAGGATGGTATCCCCTTTCAACGGGACGGAACTGACGCGCCAACCGGGTCGCGTCGAGTGCATCGCACCCGCATACCACTCTGCCCACACGGTTGAGAAACCCAGGATATAGATCCGACTGCTCCAGTTCCTCCCGCCGTCGCGACTGACCATGGCACGCGACCCATAAGGGAAATTCTGTTGCCCGTACGTAAGGACCACGGTACCGTCAGACAGCTCGGTCAGGTCCCCGGGCGACTCTTTGTAACGTGTCACCCACTGATGGTCACGCCAGGTTTTCCCTCCATCACTCGAACGCGCCACCACCACGTTGTTGTAGAGTTCGTCTCGGGCGAACCCGCCATCCGGATCCCCTTCGCGGCGGGCTCCCTGGTAGGTGATCGCGGCCAGCAGCTCACCGGATTTCAGTTGCAGCAGATTGGCCCCGACGCAGCGGGGCCCCAGTTTCCCGGTCACGCTCCAAGTCTTCCCTTCGTCCGAGGAGGCATACAACAGGCCTTCCGCGTCCCCGCTGCCTTCCCCTTTCCAGGCTGCCGCCGCCAGCAGCGCCGTTCCATCGGCCCGTTGTGCGATCCGTACACCATCGGCGGCGATCCGGTCGTAACCGGCTGCCCTCAAATCCCCGGACGGCTGCCAGGTGAGTCCCCCATCTTCCGATCTCGCCAGCCGAACTCTGCCATCCTCTCCATAGGCCAGGACAAGCTTTCCACTCTTCAATACGCCCAGTGCCTGGACATCGGTCACTCTCCGCCGGGCAACCACAATCTCATCGGGAGGAGAAAAGGAAACTCCGTCATCCACCGAGCTGCGCAGATAACCCGAGCCGCCGATCAAGTAGATCTTGCCTGCGCCGTCTCGGGACACCACTGGAGCGCCGTCATCCCCGGCCACGGCGACCCTTCGCTCAGCCCGCAATTGTTCCCATAGAAGTATTTCGTCGCTCAGGCAGTCGCCGCCCTCCCGAAGCATCTTGGGGTCCACGACCGGCTGCGGCATGACCGGCGTGCTGAAAACCATCGTCGCAACGGTCACCAGGACCGTCGCTATCCAGAATCGATCTGAATTCACCGGACCCTCTCCCTGCAGGAGCCTGGCTGGCCTCGTGCGATCCCGGAGCGGCCTGGCAGCTCTTGTGATCCTCTCCACTTGCCGAGACACATTTGGCGTTACGGCCCTTCACTTCCTCCGCTTCCCTGAATCCCTGCTCGGCAACCAAGGAGAACAGGCATAAGCCTGCACAGGATCTGCCCCACTTCCCTTCCCCTCGGCGTGCCCGCCAAAAAAAGATTCCTGTTCGGCCTGCGAAATGTCAGTCGAAGTCGATCCGGACGCGGCGAAGCTTGGGCGAGAGGCATCCGTACCGGTAGGTGAAGCGGGCTTTGTACTGGATGAACTTCGTGCCGGCCGGAACGCCGCCAATCGCCTCGCCGGAGCGTTCATAGAACGAGCCGGGGCCGGTTGGCCCGGTCCAGGCTGCCCTCTCGACCGCGTCGCGGGTTGGACCGGATCGGACTTGAAATTGGAGCGAAGCATCCTGTGGGACCTCAGCCACCCATGATATGTTTGCAGGTTTTGCGCCGCCCATATCGTGAATAGGGGACACATACTCTTCCCAAGGTTTCCGATGGTAGGCATGGCCGAAGTCGGCCGCCGTGGCGCCATGGGGACCGAGGCCGGGAAGCAGCGTGACGTTCTGTTCCGTGAAACCTTGGGGTCCGTTCCAGTAGATTCGTGAATTAACCTGGTGGCCGGTGTTGTCGCGGTGGCAGACGACGAAGGCGTCGACCCAGCCGTCTTTGTTCAAATCGATTTGCACCACTGCTGTGGAGCCTTCCGAGAAGAGGTTTTGCGGCCGGGTGAAATCGATTTCGCGTCCGTTACCCCGGAACAATTGTGCGGGGAGAACTCGGGACGTCGGGGATTGGTAAGCGCTGACCATCAAGTCCAGGTTCCCGTCCCGGTCAAAGTCCGCGATGCCCGTGTATCCGCTGCTGTAGCCGCCGATAAGGCTCTGCTTACGTTCCGCCCTGTAACCATCCGGCCCCCCGAAATAGATATGGACGGTGTCCGGCTGCTGAACCCGGCTTGAGTTCATGCCCATGACCAGGTCGAGCCAGCCGTCTTTGTTGATGTCGGCGAAGTTCGGCACGCCACCTTCCCCCAGATAGTTACATGGCAACTTCACGGAGCGCGCGTCGGAGTATCCTCCAGGACCTCCGAAGTGAATCAGAATGAAGTCCCGCCGGTCGTCGAAAATCAAATCCAGCCAACCGTCCCGGTTCACATCCGCCACGCCGGAGTGGTAGCCGTAATTCGACACACGCTGGTGATTGGAGGAGGAGAATCCTGTCTTTGAGCCCCAGAAGATGGTGGACGCTACGGCAATCTGCTCCTCCAAGGGCTGCAGCGGGGCGCCCTGCGCAAAGATGTCCAGGTAGCCATCCTTGTTGAAATCCGCCACGCGACAACCAAATCCTGTGCTCGTTGGAGTTTCAAGATCAAGGTATCGATCAGGACGGAGGCCCTCTCGGGAACCCCAGAAGACTCGCATGCTGGCCAGAAAACCACCGCCGTTGTAAATGCTCATGGTTTTGAAAACCATGTCGTTGTAACCATCGCGGTCAAAGTCGGCGATCTCCCCGACCGACGCACCTGCGGTGGGGAGTTCAAGACGGTTCTTCACGCCGTAGCCGTCCTTACCGCCAAGATAAACGTAGGAAGGAACCTCGCTCTGGAGGTGACCGCCTCCGGTGCTGTTGATAACCACTTCCATCCGCCCGTCACCGTCCAGATCTCCGGCGGCGTTGCCCATGGCGCCGCGCGTGGGAAGCCACGCGCAAACGGGCGGCGAAACCCCACCACGCGTGTTTGGGTCAACCGACAGGGAGAACCCGTCCGGACCGTTCCAGAATACGGCGGACTCGGTCTCGAGACTGCCTTCGGAAAGGTTTCGGCTGACGACTAAATCCGGCCTGCCGTCCTTGTTCAGGTCCGCAGCAGTAATCCACGAAGCATTCCGGATCGGGAGGATGGCGGCAACCTTGTGCAGTTGCGTCCCGGATCGGACCGAGACGGCGTTGGCTTGAGCTGAGATCAAGTCGGGGACCTGGTCCCCATCGATGTCCGCGATGGCGAATCGGCCCCCCGGCACGACTGTTGGCGCGCTTGCTTCGATCGAGCCGTTCTTGCTCCAGTAGACCCAGATCTCCTCACCGCAGGAAATGAGAACGTCATCGAATCCGTCACGGTTCAGATCGGCGATCTTCACTTGGCCGGCGGCTTGGGTAGGCAGTTTCTGGGGCTGTGGATTGAAACCGGCGGCAGTTCCCCAGTAGATGAACGAATCGGTCTTGGGATTGTGGTCAATCCGGCTGTTACCGACAATGAGATCTGCGAAACCGTCACGGTTCAGATCGCCAGCTGCGACGCCCTGAGCGCCGACCCCAAGCAACTTGTACTTGCCGGTCGCATCCAGGAATTTTCGACCGGGCCGCTGCAGGTAGACGGTGCAGGGACGCGGCTTCGCCAGGTTGTGAGGGTCCTCCCAGGCCGATGGGAACACGAGATCGGCGAGGCCGTCGCGATCGATATCGAAGGCGGCGACATCGTGGGCGCCGACTGTGAACAAGTCCGCTCGTTTGTCGGTCGGGCCGCCGCTTCCTCCCCAGTAGACGTACGAAAACTGCCGAGACGAGATCCCGTCGTAGGCATTGACGACGATCAAGTCCGCCACCCCGTCCTGGTCAAGGTCGGTGATGGAGCTCATATGACCGCTGTCATTCGGGAGAGTCCTGCTTTTCCATCCTCGCTCGCTCCCCCGCTCCACGCGGAAGACGACGGTGGGGCCGCGCTCCTGGATATCGTGGTTGTTCGCCAGAACCAGGTCGACGTAGCCATCGTTGTTCACGTCCCACCGCCGGATCAATTCCATCACGCCGTCGGCGTTGACGTACAGGTTGCTCCCTCCGTCATCGAAAGTGCCTTGAGAGAAGTCCTCAAACCCTTGATGGATCCAGCTTGGGCGGTTTTCGATGGACACCGCCGGGTAGCACAACAGAACCAGAAGCACAGCTCCACTGACGATCTTCATGTCCTCCTCGGATTCGGGCTTTCAGCCCATGCCGTTTCCTTACTGTAGTCGCGAACGATATCGTCATTCCCGCGGAAGCGGGAATCCAGGTTGCCTGCCGCTGCCCGCGGAACAGTCCCAACGATCCCTGGTCTCCCGCGTGCGCGGGAGGGACGGAGCTGTGGCATGAGCATCTTGCCCAGGCACAACTGGAAATGTAGAAACTCCAAGATCCCGACCCTGGAGGATCGGGATCTTGCTTCAACTCCCAGCGAGCTCTAGCCTGAGCCTTCCGGAGCGAAAAGCTCTAAAAGATGAATCGCATCGTTGCGACCATGGTACGCTGGCCAGCAGCCTCCGTTGCCCTTCGGACGAAGCTCGTTCCTCCGAGCAGAGCGCCGGTCGGGCTGTTGATAATGCCGCTGGGCGTCGAGTAGGCGGGATGGTTCAGGGCGTTGTACATGTTGAGCCCAAGACGG
>VFZK01000122.1 GCA_016871215.1 Acidimicrobiia bacterium
CCGGCGGTGTTGCTCCAACTCTTGCAGTGTCATCGGGGGGCTCCTCTCTGCATGCTTTACCAGCATTCAGCTTCTACCACCCCTTCGCCCCAAAATGCTATCCACCCACAAATTTGTCGCACACCCGCGGTGGGGCAGACCCTTGTATCTCGCGATGCGACGGGTTAGAGTGGAGGCTTCGTTCAATGGGCAGTGAAGAAGGGGCGGAAGATGGAGAAGGCGAATCTGACTCGATCATCGTCAAGTCCTCCGCTGAGCGCCAGCTACGGCGGAGGTTCGGCTGGCTTAGACTCTGCAGCCATTGGCCGGGAACTCGAGAAGATTCTCGCGAGCGAGGCGTTTGCCAGGGCCGACCGAATGAGCCGGTTTCTTCGTTTTGTCGTTCACGAGACCGTGACGGGCCGGGGTGCGCAGCTGAAGGAGTACCTGATCGGCATCAAGGTTTTCGACCGCGGCAAATCGTACGACCCGCGAACGGATCCCGTGGTTCGGGGCGAGGCCAGACGCCTGCGTGCCAAGCTGATGGAGTATTACGAGAACGAGGGGAGAGACGACCTCATCCGGATTCACCTGCCCAAGGGCAGCTACGCCGTTGTCTTTCAGGCGACTTCAGAATCTCCCATAGCAGCGCAGCCCGCAGCTTCCGTGGGGCCATCCACCGGAGCCAAATCGATTGCGGTGCTACCGTTTCTGAACTTGAGCCCGAGGCTCGAGAACGAGTACTTCAGCGATGGGCTTACGGAGGAAATTATTCACGCGCTCGGCAAGGTTGATGGCATGAGCGTTGTGGCTCGCACTTCGGTGTTTCAGTACAAGGGGAAGGCTTACGACATCAGGCAGATCGGCGAGCAGCTGCGCGTGCAAACCGTGCTGGAAGGCAGTGTTCGGACTTCGGGCGAGCGGTTACGCGTTACTGCCCAGCTTGTTAGCGCAAGCGACGGCTACCGGCTTTGGTCTGAAACCTATGACCGGAGTATGGACGACTTGTTCGCCATCCAGGACGAGCTTTCCGGCGCGATTGTCAACACGCTCCGGCAGTACTGGTCGGTGCCTGTCGAATTGCCACCCGTTAGGCGTCCTTCCTCCAATCTGGAGGCGTACCACCTTTTCTTGAAGGGTCGCTTCTTTCTCGAGAAACGCACGGAAGAGGGACTGCGCCGTGGCATCGAGTTCTTTGAGGAAGCCATCCAGCTCGATCCTGCCTACGCTGATCCCTATGCTGGCCTGGCCGAGTGCTTCAGCCTGCTGACTCATAAAGGCCTGGAAATGCCCCGCAACGTGATGCCCAAAGCCAAGAGCGCTGCCCTCAAGGCTCTCGCATTGGACCCACAAGTGCCCGAAGCGCACATCGCATTGGGCTTTGTGCGTTCCACGTACGACTGGGAATGGGAGGAAGCCGAGCAGCACTACTTGCAGGCACTCCAAACGAATTCTCATTCCAAAGCGGAAGCGCACCACTGGTACGCTTCGGATTTCCTCACACCGGTGGGGCGGCTTGACGAAGCGCTCTATCACATTCAGCTGTCCCACTTTCTCGATCCGCTCTCGCATCTGACGAATTCGAGCTTGGGATTCGTGCGCATCGCACGGCGGGAGTATGATGCCGCCGTCGACCACTTTCGAAAATGGATCGAGATCAAGCCCGACTATTACCATTTCCACACCTTCCTGGGACGCTCGTACGCGCTGCAGGGGAACCTGGATTCAGCCTTGCGGTGCTTCGAGCGAGGAAGCGAACTGTCCGGCCAGCTGCCCTACGTGCGTGGCATTCTCGCACTGCTTGGCGCTGATGGGACGTAACCGGGAGGCCGAGGATATCCTGAACGGATTGCTGAAGCTGTCGAAGCGCCGCTACATTTCCTCCATGACGTTAGCCTTGATCTATATTGGGCTGAGCCGTCTTGAGGAAGCCGTGCGGTGTGTCGAGAAAGCGTATCAGGTGATGGAAGGTCCGTTGGTGTTTCTCAACGTCTACCCTACCTACGATCCGATTCGCAATCATCCGCGCTGCCAGCAGATGATCCGAAACATGGGGTTGGTCCATTAAGCCAGGAACTCTCGTCATTCTCCCTCGACAGTGGCCGATGAAAGTTGCCATCGGCACGTCCACTACGGCGTGCGCTTCTTTGCACTGGCGTTCGAAGACAAACCTAATGACATTGCATTTGCGACTGTCTATTCTTAGGCAGGTCGGCGGATGACGGCACCATAGCCGGGAGAGCTGGGAATTGCACTTCGATGGCAAAACAAAGTGGCGTAATGTGAGGCCTCCTGCCTTCGGATGCGGTCTTCTGGTCCTTTGCGCTTGTCTTGCCGGGTGTAACGAGTCCAACCTCACGGAGCAAGCAGCCGCCCAACCCCAGCCGTTGCAAGCGGGCGCTTTGAACCTGGGCAGGATCTGGAGAGTCGAGGAGGGGTACTACGACGAGGCGCATTGGGTCGGCGTATGGACTCGCCGCGGCGAGAGCAAAGTGTTCGACGCGACCTGGAAACATTGTTGGATGGACGAGACCAAGCAGGATGTCGTCGAAGTCCAGTTAGCAAGAGACGGCCAGGTCGTCGTCTTCCGTAGGGCCATCAAGCAACACTACCGCGGAACCTATGCGGCAGGCCGTCCCAACAAACTGCAAGGGAGGGGCGACTGGTACGGGCCCGATCTGCTTTGGCAGGGAGAGATCGAGTATTGAGGAGCCAGCAAACTGCGAGCTGGCCTTTCAACCAGGATGAAAGAGAGGAAAGAAGCGCAAGCACTCCTGCTCAAGAGCCGGCCTAACTTCAAACATCATCTCTATATCAGCTCGGCCCTCTTTGGGGTCATCATCCTCATCACAACCTTCACGCTGTTCCGGCTGTCGACCGGTTCGCTAAGGGACCAGGTCGATTCTGAGCTAACGGCGACGGCCGAAAACATTGGGTTGCAAGTTCGCGAGCAGATTCAAAACACCAATGCCCGGCTAGGCTCCTCTGGCGCGCAGAGTCTGTTTCAGCGGACGGCGGAAGTCGACGCCTATCTGGAGAACCTGCTAACGCAGCAGGAGGAAATCCTGTACCTGCTCGTCCAGGACCTGCAGGGCGAAATCCAATATAAGGCCATCCGGCAGGGCATGGAGCTGGAGCAGAACCAGTTTCCCAGGATACTGATTTCCCCAAAGAACTCCCGATCCCCGCGTGTTGAAGTCCCTTCGCTGGGCACGCCAAGCCAGACTTACCTAGACGTTATCGAGCCCATCATGGTCGATGGGCAGCCACAACTCATCCTGCACCTCGGAGTCGACAGAAGCGCGCTGGAGAGCCGGTTTTCCGGCCTTCGCTCCATTCTGCTCCAACGGCTCTTGATCGCTTCAGCAATCGTGGCAGGTATCTTGACCCTTGCACTGCTCTACGTGTTGTGGCTGCTCAAAAGGGCTCAGCTTCTGGAGGCAGAAGCCCAGACAGCTGACCGGCTAGCCTACCTGGGCACCTTGGCGGGCGGATTGGCCCATGAGATCCGCAATCCGCTTAACGCGATCAATTTGAACCTGCAGATGATTGAAGAAGATCTGCCGGGAACTGGCCCTGAAGCCACCGAACTCGCGGTGCTGCTTAAGGGAACCAAACAAGAGATCAAACGCCTCGACCGCCTTGCGTCAAATTTCCTCGTATATGCCAAACCGCTCGAACTGGAGCGGAAAGAAATCGAGCTAGGCTCCCTAGTCGATGAAACCATTCGACTCCTGCGCCGCGAGTGCGAAACCGCCGACATTCGGCTGGAATACGACCCGAAGCACGAAGCCGTTCGAGTCTTGGGCGATCCGGATCTGCTGAAACAAGCCATGCTGAACCTGGTCGTCAATGCCCAGGAATCAGTGATGGCCAATCCGAACGACGCCCGCATCATTTGCTTTGCAACCGGCAAAGACGCGGATCGAGCTTTTGTGCGCGTGGCGGATTCTGGCGCCGGGGTCAGCGCCGAAGATGCTCCCAGCCTGTTCAAACTCTTCTATTCAGGGAAACGTGGTGGGACTGGACTAGGGCTCCCGATTGCGCAGCGCATTGTCGAGAGCCACGGCGGAGAGATTACCTGGCAGAACTTGCCCGAAGCCGGCGCTGAGTTTGTGATCTGGCTCAACCGCCAGGATCACCGGGCCTGAGCTCTCTGCAGTCTCAGTCATCGCAGTTGCGTGGGAACGACGGGCTGGCCATAGCACATGGAGTGCTCGCCGCTTGTTTGACTATCGCCTGTCGCGGAACGACCGCAGGGGCCCCGCAGAACGATCTGGTGCTTGCCACCGGTGCCGCGATAGTGCAGTCTCGGGCGCACGCGAAAAAAAAGCCGCCGGAGCTTTGCTCCGGCGGCTGTCGATGCCGCCCGGTGAACAGGCTGGCCTAGTACATGCCGCCGCCCATGCCACCGTGGCCTCCTGGAGGTCCGGCAGGCGCTTCTTTCTCCTCGGGGATCTCGGCCACCAGGGCCTCGGTCGTCAACATGAGGCCTGCGATCGAAGAGGCGTTCTGAAGTGCTGTGCGAGCCACTTTCGCGGGATCGATGACGCCATCCTTCACCAAGTCGCCGTACTCGTCCGTCGCGGCGTTGTAGCCAAAGTTCTCGTTTTTCTCCCCACGAACTCGGGCAACGACCACCGCACCCTCGACACCTGCGTTCGAAGCAATCTGGCGGAGCGGTTCTTCGAGCGCGCGCCGAACGATGTTGGCGCCGATCTGCTCGTCATCATCGAGCTTCAGTTTCTCCAGAGCGGCGATTGCGCGAATGAAGGTCACTCCGCCGCCTGCCACGATGCCTTCCTCCACCGCGGCGCGGGTTGCGTGCATCGCGTCTTCCACCCGTGCTTTCTTTTCCTTCATCTCGGTTTCCGTAGCCGACCCGACTTTGATCACAGCGACGCCGCCCACCAGCTTCGCCAGCCGTTCCTGCAGCTTCTCGCGGTCGTAGTCCGAGGTGGTTTCCTCGATCTGTGAGCGCAACTGCTTCACACGGCCCTGGATGTCGCCCGCCTTGCCGGTGCCTTCGACGATCGTCGTGTTGTCCTTGTCTACCGTGATCTTCTTGGCGCGGCCAAGATCAGCCAGTTGCACGTTCTCGAGCTTGATGCCCAGGTCTTCGCTGATCACTTTGCCGCCCGTCAGAATGGCAATGTCCTCCAACATCGCTTTGCGGCGATCGCCAAACCCAGGCGCCTTCACTGCAGCGCAATTCAAGGTGCCACGCAACTTGTTGACCACCAGGGTTGCCAGGGCTTCGCCTTCCACTTCTTCGGCGACGATGAGAAAGGGTTTCCCGATCTTGGCAATCTGCTCGAGCAGAGGGAGCAGATCCTTCATCGAGCTGATCTTCTTCTCGTGGAGCAGAATGAGGGCATTCTCTAGAGAGGCTTCCATTCTCTCCGGGTCGGTCACAAAGTAAGGAGAGAGATACCCGCGATCGAACTGCATTCCTTCAACCACTTCCAAAGTCGTCTCGATCGTCTTGGCTTCCTCGACCGTGATCACGCCATCTTTGCCGACTTTCTTCATCGCTTCGGAGATGATGTTGCCGATCGTGGCGTCGCCGTTGGCCGAAACGGTGCCCACTTGGGCGATCATGTCACCCTTGACAGGCTTCGCTTGCTTCCTGATCTCTTCGACGGCTGCATCGACGGCGCGTTCGATGCCGCGCTTTAGTGCCATCGGGTTCGCGCCAGCCGCTACGGTCTTGACGCCTTCCCGAAAGATGGCTTGAGCCAGCACAGTGGCGGTGGTGGTTCCGTCACCTGCGACATCACTGGTCTTGGAGGCTACTTCGCGGACCATCTGTGCCCCCATATTCTCGAGCGCGTCCTTGAGCTCGATTTCCTTAGCCACGGTGACCCCGTCCTTGGTGATCGTGGGAGACCCGAATTTCTTGTCCAGAACGACGTTACGCCCCTTGGGACCCAACGTGATCTTGACAGCGTCGGCCAGCTGGTTCACGCCTTTCAAAATCGCTTGGCGTGAGCCTTCTCCCTGAATAATCTGCTTTGCCATTAGAATCCTCCTCTGGATGCAATCAGTTAGTGTCGAATGCGATTGACGATTCGGAAAACCCGCCGGCCACAATCTGCGGTGCGGCGCGGCTTGCTCAAGCCTACTTCGAGGCCTTCGATTTGGCAGATTCGGCCAGGATACCCAGTACTTCGTCTTCCCGAATGATGAGATACTCTTCTCCTTCGATCTTGATGTCAGCTCCGGAGTATTTGCCGAAAAGGACGTGATCCCCTTCCTTGACTTCGAGGGTGATTTTGGTGCCGTTATCCAGGATTTTGCCGTTGCCAACGGCGACGACCAGACCCTCTTGGGGTTTCTCCTTGGCTGTGTCTGGGATGATAATTCCTCCCTTGATGCTTTCCTTCTCTTCAATCCGCTTGAGCAGGATTCGATCATGAAGAGGTCTGACTTTCATCGTGCGATCTCCTTTCAGTTAGCAGTTTCAGACAAGTTCGGTACCCGACCCGGGTTGTTAGCACTCTCTGAAGACGAGTGCCAATACTAAGGAAACACCCCCAGCCTGTCAAGCGCCTTTTTTCAATCATCGTGGCACCTGACTTCCACGCCGCTGGGCCTCTGAGACGGTCTCTAACTACCGAACAAGAGCATTTTAATCAATGAGTTATGAGTGATTCTGAGATTGCCAGCGCTGAGCAGAGAACGGCGGCGATCAGTGCTTTCGGCGGGAATGGTGGTTGTAGGAGGTTAGTCTCTTGTTAAGGGTATTGCGATGAATACCCATCGCCTTGGCAGCTTTGGTCTGGTTTCCGTTGCTCTTCTCGAGGGCTGACATGATGAACTTCCGTTCAAACTCGCCCACGGCTTCGTCATATCGCAGGCCGCGGTCGATCATCTCTGAAACGAGCGCTTCTAGTTTTTCTTTCACGACGAACTCCTACAAACGAATCAGTGCAGACTGCGATAAGACCGAGGGGTAGTCACTAACCAAGGACTCCCTGAAGTGGCAGCCACGATCACCGCGCCGTTTGCGGTGGCCGCGGGCTGTCATTGATTGATCGCAACGAAAAGCCCCACGGCCGGCAGAAGGGGCTGACCGTGGTTACCACGCATCCAATTACCGTCCAAAACGACAACAAAGTCCACGTAACACCCAGAACGAGCTTGAGAACTTAGGAGCTGGAGTGGTCGGCCGCCTTCTCCCACAGCTGGCGGACCTCCTCGTATCCCTCCAGAAACCGCTGCTTCAAGGGAGCTGGGGTCACCAGCACCAGGACCCTGGCGCTCATCAGCAGGTAGGGTCCCAGAACCGATTGCTGGATCGTCGTGATGCGGACCGGGAACGCGGTCAGGCCCAGAAAGATCACCGATCCCACGAGCCAGCCCCGCGTGAAGCCAAAAGCCGAACCCAACAAACGATCGAACCACTGAAGATCGGTGGCCTGGAGGAACTTGGTAACAAGAAATGAGACGATTCCGCCGGCCAGCAAGATTCCCAGAAAAATGACAGCAAAGCCTATGAGCGAAGCGATTTCTTGGGTTTTCACATACTCCAACACCAAGTTCCCCGCCTCAGCGTAGAACCAGGAAGCCAGCAGTAACCCCAGGATGACTGCACCCAAGCTGATGGCTTCTCTGGCGAATCCCTTGAGGACGCTGCTGACGACTGACGAAACGACGATCGTCAAAACGATCCAGTCCAAGACGTTGAACTGAGACACGAAAGCCATCGCACACGGGCCCTAGGTCAGCCTCTTGCCGGTCAATCGCTCATAGGCCTCGACGTACTTTTCGCTGGTGCCCCGAACCACCCAGTCAGGCAATGTCGGCGCCGGGGGCTGCTTATTCCAACCGCTCTGTTCCAGGTAGTCTCGAACGAACTGTTTGTCGAACGACTTCTGTGGCCGGCCAGGCGCGTAATCGCTGGCAGGCCAGACCCTGGAAGAATCCGGGGTGAATGCCTCATCGATCCAGATCATTTCGCCTTCGAAGATACCGAACTCCAGCTTCGTATCGGCGATGATGATTCCACGGGAGGCTGCGTAGGCAGCGGCCTTTGAATAGATGCGGAGTGTGTAGTCCCGCAGGCGTTGGGCTGCCTGCACGCCCACCAAAGCACTCGCCTGCTCGAATGAGATATTTTCGTCATGCCCGCTCGTTGCTTTGGTTGCCGGCGTGAAGATGGGTTCGGGAAGCTGAGACGATTCCTGCAAGCCTGCAGGCAATGCGGTGCCGCAGACCGACTGCGTCTGCTGGTATTCTTTCCAGCCCGAGCCTGCCAGATAGCCTCGAGCGACGCACTCGATCGGGAACGGCGCCGCCTTCTTCACCAGCATCGAGCGTCCCTCCAGCAGCGAAGCGTATTCAGCCAAAGCACTCGGATACTCCCGCGGCACGGCGGTAACGAGGTGGTTGGAAACAATGTCCTTCATCATCTCGAACCAGAACAGCGAAATCTGCGTCAGCACCTTGCCCTTATTTGGAATGCCACCGCCGAGAATGAAGTCAAAAGCAGAGATGCGGTCCGTGGCGACAATCAGGAGCTTATCTTCGACCGAATAGATGTCTCGAACCTTGCCTCGGCCCAGGAGTTGGAGCCGTGGCAATGCTGTCTGCAGTTGAGCCGATGAGGCGCTCATGGGTTGGTGGCGGCAAGAACGATCGTTTAAGAGAAGAGGCTGCTGTTGCGGGAATAGACTCCGTTTCGCTCATCGGGTGGGGAGACTTCGTGGCAACCGCTCCCGGAAGCGAGACGCCATTCTAGTGGAACAGAACCAGATGTCAAGCAGCATGAAAAAACGGCCTGGCAGGAGCGCTCCGATGCTCCCTTCATTGGAACTGCACCGAAACGATCTTCGAAACGCCTGCCTCCTGCATAGTCACGCCGTAGAGAGTGTCGGCGGCTTCCATAGTCCGCTTGCTGTGCGTGATGAGGAGAAACTGGGTGGCGGTGCTCATCGCTTTGATCATTTCTGCGTACCGGCCGGTATTGATTTCGTCGAGTGGCGCATCCACCTCATCCAGCACACAAAAGGGGCTGGGTTGGAACCTGAAGATCGCCAGCAGCAGCGCGATGGCGGTCAACGCTTTCTCGCCACCCGACAGCAGCAAAACGTTCTGCAGTCTCTTGCCCGGAGGTTGAGCGATGATCTCGATGCCGCTTTCCAACTCGTCTTGTTCGTCGAGCAGCTTCATTTCTCCATGGCCGCCCCCAAACAAGGTCTTGAAGCTTTCCTGGAAGTTAGTGTTGATGGCCGTAAAGGCTTCGCGGAACTGCTCGCGAGAGACCTGGTCGATCTCTTTGATGGCGGCGCTTGTGTCTTCGATCGCGTCAAGCAGATCCTGGCGTTGGGTCGTCAGGAACTGGAAGCGTTGTTCGCACTCCTGGTATTCCTCGAGAGCCATCATGTTCACGGGCCCCATGGCTTCGACCTTTTCCTTCAACTCCTGGTATTCCTGGTTGAGCTGGTCATACTCGGCCTCGGCAAGCGCCGGCTGCGCCTCGGGACGGATTTCTGCAAGGCTGGCGCCCAATTCCTTGGCGCAGGTTTCTTCGAGGTGTGCGAGATCCGAGCTCAGCCGGGCGCGATCGATCTCGAGTTGTGTCTTCTCGGACTGCGTTTCCTCCAGCTTGGCCCGCAGCGCCTGCAGCTCGAGGTCTGCAGCCGCTTGCAAGGAGCGGAGTTCGGCGAGGCTGCCTTCACGGGTGCGCAGATCGGCTTCTAGGGAAGCCTTCTGGACAGCCTGCTGAAACAAAGCCGCCTCCAGCCGCTGAATCGAATCCTGGATCTCCATGCACTGGGTGGTCCAAGCGGCCTTTTGCAGGTCGAGGCGCTGACGGCGCTGCAGACTTTCCTTGAGACTGGCATCCAGCCGTTCCAGGTCGGTTTCCGCTGCGAGCTTGCGCTCGCGGAACGTGGCCAGTTCCGAACGCAGCTCGCTCAACTCGTGGGCTTCCAACAACGATCGATCTTTGAGCCGCTTGAGATCCTCCAATTGCGAAGCGATCAGGACCTCGATCTCTGCCTTGCGCCGCTGCGTACCGGCGATCGTCTCTTGACACTGCTCCCGGCGTGTGACGGCCTGAGTTTTTTCGCTTTCGGTCCGCTGCAGCTCAAGGGCAGCCAGATTCTGCCGTTGGCGCAAGCGGTCCAGTTCGTTCAGGATCTGCTTGAGACGAAGATCGGTGGCGAATAGATTTTTCTCCAGCTCTTGCGCGCTCTGGCGAGCCTCAAGCAACACTTGCTCGCGGGCTCCGATGACCTGCTGAAGCGCGGCCTGCTTTTCCTGTTGCTCGGCAATGCTTCGCTCGAGAACCGACGTCTTGCGCCGGAGATCCCGGATCTCACGCTTCAGTGTCAAGTGCCCCACCGCTGGTTTCCCACCGCCGGAGACCAGCCGGCCGCGCACGACGTCGCCCTCCGGCGACAAAAAGACAAGCTGCGGGTGCCGGCGGCCGAGTTGGACTGCTCGCTCGAAGCTGGGAGCGACAAACGCGGCAGCGAGGTGAGGCAGCGCTTCATCGACGGCTGAGGCATACTCCCCCGACACACGAATGGCTTGGCGTAGTGGAACAAGCGAGGGGTCTTCTCGTAGTGCTGCACTCGCCTCGGCCGGCTCGCCGTTCGGCGGAGCAGCGCCGCCGAACATCAGAAACGTGGAGCGTCCTGCGTTGCGATCCTTCAGCAGAGTGATGCCCGACTGTGCGTCGGCGTTCTCATCGACCAGCAGGAACTCCAACTCTTGACGCAGAAACTCCTCGACTATCGTTTCGTAGGGACCTTCGACTTCGACCCAATCGGCAAGAATTCCAGACGTTCGAAAGTTGCCCGGTGCGGTTTCCTGTGAAGCCGAAAGCAGCAGCCTGACAGCCTCGGTGGAATAGGCATGGTGGGCGGCCAACTCTTCAAGTGACTTCAGCCGGTGTGCTGCCGAACTGAACTGATCCTTGCTCGTAACAAGCACCTCGAGGTTGCGGGCCGCCTGCGATTTCAGATCGGAGAGGGCCGCCGAGAGCGTTGTAATCTGTTCTTTGCGCTCGGCCAGCTGACGAGCCTCGCCCTGTTGCTGAAGGTCGGAAGCCTCTTGCTCTTCGACCAGACGCAGGCGCAGCCCAGTATTCTCCTCGTGTTCCTGATTCAAACGCTTCAACTGGCTCGCGAGACGAACCTCGAGCTCGTCCAACTGTTGCAGTTGATTTTTTTCTGCCGACTCCAGGCTCACGCATTCCAGCAGTTCGACGCGGTGCTGTTCGTTCGACCGTTCCAGCTCCTGAGCCTCTGTCTGGATTGCTTGATAACTGGAGTTTTGCGAGAGGAACTCCTGCTGGAGCCGTTCGAACTGGCTGGCGGCGGCAGCTAGAGCCTCTCGTTTCATGCCACAGTCGGCCTCGAGCTGGGATGCCTGCAGGGCTAACTGCTCGACCTCGCGGCTGTTTTCGACCGAGCGGGCCTCGAGTTCCTTGAGCTGCTCCTTCTGATAATGGCTGCGCTGCTGCCCTCGCTCCGTTTCCAGCACCAGCTGCGATAACTGCTCACGGCGCTGCTTCAACTCGTTCTCAAGGTCGAAAATCGAAGCGTTCGTCTCGCGAAAACGGATTTCCTGCTCTTCGATCTGCTGATGCTGCTGGCGGTAGCGGGCTGTGGCTTCGAGCAGGAGTTCGGCGCTCCGATTCAGCTGCTGGTCCAGGGCGACGGCGCGCGCATTGAAGAGGTCTCTCGAAAGCTCCCGCATTCGTTCCCGAAGCTCGCGGTAACGCTTGGCTTTCGCCGCCTGGCGCTTCAGGGATCCCAACTGCTTGGATACCTCTTCCGTGATGTCGTTCACGCGCAGCAGATTCTGCCGCGACTGCTCCAGTTTCGATTCTGCCAGTTTTCGCTTGGACTTGAATTTCGTGATTCCGGCAGCCTCTTCGATGATCGACCGCCGGTCTGAAGGCTTAGAGCTGAGGATCAAGCCGACACGGCCCTGCTCGATGATGGCGTAAGAGTCCGGTCCCAGGCCTGTTCCGAAGAAAATGTCATGGATGTCGCGCAGCCGTACCAGCCGTCCATTGAGCAGATATTCGCTTTCGCCAGACCGGAAGAGACGCCGCGAAACGACAAGTTCCCCTGGCTTTGGGTGGAACTTGGGCCGCCGCTTCCGCTTTGCCGCAATCGCAACTGGCGCGGTCGCACTAGCGACCGACGCTTCGAGTGGTTCAGCGACCGCCTCGATCTCTGCAGAGGTTTCGTCGCTTTCGAACGCTTCCAGAGATTGACGGTCGCCATTACTCGCTTCCACGGTACGGCTTTCCGGCAGGAGCGAGTCGTTCGCTTCCCGCAGTACCTCCGGATCGACCAGGGTGAGCGTTACTTCCGCCAGGCCCAACGGCAAGCGGGAGCGCGTGCCGTTGAAAATGACGTCCTCCATGCGTCCGCCGCGCAGCGACTTGGCGCTCTGCTCTCCTAGAACCCAAGCAATGGCGTCAGACACGTTGCTCTTCCCACAACCATTTGGGCCGACAATGGCGGTGATACCCACGCCTTCGAAAACCATCTCCATCTTGTCGGCGAACGACTTGAAACCTTGGATTTGAATTCTTTTGAGTTTTAGCAAGGAGGCTGGTTCCCGAGGCGAGACATCCGATTAGGCAACGTTCAAGAAGGTAGCGAGCGGCTTAGGACCGCTTTTCCTGTGGACTCAACGCAAATTCCGAAAGGACGGCGAAGCTTAGCACGATCGAAAATCCATTGTAAACAACCACGGGCCGGGCTCAGGGTCCCGTCAGAGTCGTGAGCCCTCCCTAACGATCGGGCTACTGAATAGCCGCATGCACAAAATCAGTAGCCCGCGCGTTAGCCCAAGTTCCCCAGTTGAAGAGGGACGAAGATTGATGGACAAGGAGTTGACTCATTTTTCAGGCTGAAGTTTCCACTACATTTGGACTGTTTTGATGGTAGAAACGATCCGGCTGAAGGCGAAA
>VFZK01000123.1 GCA_016871215.1 Acidimicrobiia bacterium
TTACCACCATGCCAAGTTGCATCGGGACTGGCGTCAGGCTCACGATGAGGGGTTTCATCTGAACTATCTTCCGCCCTACAGTCCCGATCTGAATCCGATTGAGCGGGTCTGGAAACTGACCCGCAAGCTGTGTATTCACGATCAATACTTCGCTCACCTCAACGAAGTGGTCCAAGCCCTAGAGGCACAATTCGAGCAGTGGAAGCTTGGCCACGAGACGGTCCGCAGGCTGTGTGCGATTTAAGCGATTCTATTCGCATTATACTTATGTCCGTGTGTATAGAAGCTCTACGATCCACAGGCGCTGGTTTACAAGGCTGGACAGGGTCTGCCAAAGGCTGCTCAGGAAAAATCGGCAGGGCGCTGAAATCATCTTCAGAATCCCGGCCCGCCGCTAATGCGGTTTCTGCCAGGATCACTAACAATTGCGAGGTTCACTCGTGGGGCAAAGAGCACGATCTGAAGACCCATTAGAGCAGGGTTGGATCAGGATGATCGGCGTTCGGGAAGCCGAGGGCGCTCTGAAGGAAGTGTACCTGAAGATGGGCGCCAACATGAGTTCCCGCCCGTCCGTCTACAGGACACCCAATGGCGATGCTCCGAACATTGTGAAGTCACACAGCCTTAAGCCCGAGGGTCTGCGATTAGCCTTCGGCCTCAGCACCGCGATTCACTGGAGCGACAAATCGCTCCTTTGGTCAAAGCGGGAGATGATCAACACCGTTACGTCTCAAGCCAACGACTGCTTCTACTGAGTGTCCGCTCACGCAGAGTTTCTGCGTGTCGCATCAAAAGACGCCGTGTTGGCCGCTCGTTTGAAAAGCGACTACCGCGAAGCGAACTTGTCCGAGCAGGATCGACGGATGCTGGAGTTTGTCGAGAAGCTCACACTCTGCCCGTGGCTTCTCGGAGAGGCAGACATCGCAGGCCTGCGAAGCGAGGGCTTCCCAGATTCAGCAATTCTTCACATCGTGCTGGGCTGCGCCCATTTCAACTATCTGAATCGAATGGCCGATGGAATCGGCATCCGCTTCGAGTACGCTACCGGTCTTCCCGATGTCGCGTACGGACACGTCCCGCCAGCCTCCCCTCCAAGCCGCGCGGGCGCACGCCACACCCAACTCAGGTCTGGCTCCAGCGCTTGCGCCTGGATTGCCCTACCCGAAGCAAACGAGCCAGATGCTCCCGCGGAGTGTGGCCAACCTTCTCATTTGTATCGTGCGATGTCAGCCAATCCAGAAGCGCGTGACTTGGCTCGGGAGTGGCGTCGGTATCAGTTGACGGGAACTCGAGCCTTGGAGACACGTCTTCGATATCAATTATCTCTTTACATATCAGGTCTGAACTATTGCAGCTATAGTGATTACTGGCTAAAGAAAGAGTTAGAGAGACTGGGTGAGGCACAGTCTGACTGCGAGAGGCTGGCTTCGGGAGAACTGCCGCAGAACCTTGACGCGGGTAGCCAAGAGCACGTCCTCTTCGAGCATGCCCGGCGACTAACCACGCAAGCGGCGACTACGGGCGAGGAACACATCGACCAGTTGAGGCGGGTGGGGCTCGACGATCACGGCATTCTGCAATTGACCATGCTCTGCAGCTATTTCAGCTTCGAGAACCGGGTCGCCCTCGCGCTGGGCATTCCAGTCGAAACTGGACCCTTGGGCTGAGGTTGCAAAAGCTGTGTGAGACCCGCGACGATCGATTCTGGATTCTGGTACCTAGTTAGTTAATATGATTTGAAAACAATTAGATAAACAAACAAAACTCAAGTTGTAATTGATTTTCAAGCACTATAGCCAGACTGCCGAAGGTCTTCCGATGACTGGCAGGGCGCAGCGCCGCTGTCGCTATTTTTTGCCCTTCCCCTTCTTGACCCGTTTCGCGGGCTTCGCGGCCGCCTCCTTCAGTGCCGCCCGTGCGGCTGCCAAGCGTGCGATCGGAACCCGGAACGGGGAGCAACTTACGTAGTCTTGTCCAATGTTGTGGCAGAACTCAACGCTGGATGGCTCGCCCCCATGCTCGCCGCAAATCCCGACTTTCAGGCCGCGCCGGGCAGTGCGCCCTTTTGCAACCGCGATCTTCATCAATTCGCCAACGCCGGTTCTGTCAAGAGCTTCGAACGGATCTCTGGCGTAAATCTCCATCTGGACATAGGGAACTAGAAACCGGCCCGAATCGTCGCGACTGACGCCCAAGGTGGTTTGAGTCAGGTCGTTCGTTCCGAAGCTGAAGAATTCGGCAACGCTGGCGATCTCGTCAGCGGTGAGAGCACCGCGAGGCACCTCGATCATGGTTCCAACAAGGTAGGGCAGCTTCACGTTCTCGGCTTTCATGACCTCGGTGGCAACACGCCGTACGATGGCCGCCTGATGCTCCAGTTCCTTGACGTTTCCAACGAGGGGAATCATGACCTCGGGTACAACTTTCTTTCCCGACTTCCGCACGTTCGCTGCCGCCTGAAAAATGGCGCGAGCCTGCATTTCGGTGATCTCTGGGTAGACAATTCCCAGCCGGCAGCCGCGGAAGCCTAGCATGGGATTGAACTCGTGAAGCGATTCCACTTTCTGATGGACCTTCTCGTAGCTGATTCCCATCTGCCCGGCAAGTTCGCGTTGGGCAGACTCCTCATGGGGAACGAACTCGTGCAGTGGCGGGTCGATCGTGCGAATGGTCACTGGCCTGCCATCCATTGCCGCGAAGATGCCTTCGAAATCGGCACGCTGCAGCGGCAGCAGCTTTTCGAGCGCGGCTCGCCGCTGCTCGGCCGTGTCGGCCAGGATCATTTCCCGCATCGGCCCGATCTTGCCTTCCCCGAAAAACATGTGTTCTGTACGGCAGAGACCGATACCCTCAGCGCCGAAGGCAATGGCAGTCGCTGCCTGGTCGGGCTGGTCGGCATTGGTACGAATATGCAGACGGCGGTGCTTGTCCGCCCACTTCATGATTTTGGCGTACTCCTGGAAGATAGGCGCGTCCTGGGGATCGAGGGTCCTTCCAAGCAGGACCTGAAGAACCTCCGAGGGTTTGGTTTGGACCTCACCCGCGATCACTTCGCCGGTCGAGCCGTCAATGGAGATGTAGTCGCCCTCGCGGACCACGCGCTCTCCGACGCGCATTTCGCGTTTTGCGTAATCAATGCTCAGCGCGCTGCAGCCAGCCACACACACTTTGCCCATCTGCCGGGCCACCAGTGCCGCGTGCGAGGTGGCGCCGCCTCGGCCCGTGACGATACCCTCGGCAGCATCCATCCCTTTGATGTCTTCGGGCGAAGTTTCGATGCGAGTCAGGATGACGCGTTCGCCGCGCGCTTTCCATTCCTCGGCGTCGGGTGCGTTGAAAACCACGCGTCCGCAGGCAGCCCCGGGACCCGCGTTCAACCCCGTGGCAAGGAGTTGTCCTTCCGAGATCGCCTTCTTCTTTTCCGCGGCGTCGAAGATGGGACGCAATAACTGGTTAAGTTGGTCAGGCTCGATTCTGAGGATCGCTTCCTTTTCGGAAATCAGTTTCTCCTCGACCATATCCACCGCGATCTTGATGGCCGCAAAAGCCGTCCGTTTGCCGACCCGGCACTGCAGCATGTAGAGTTTTCCCTGCTGGATGGTGAATTCGATGTCCAGCATCTCGCGATAGTGTTTTTCCAGGATCTTGCGTACCTTCTCGAGCTGGTTGTAGATTTTGGGGTCGTCTTTTCTAAGCTGCGCGATCGGTTCGGGTGTGCGCGCACCGGACACCACATCCTCTCCTTGCGCGTTGAACAGATACTCGCCGTAGAAAACGTTCTCGCCTGTGGCAGCGTCCCGCGTGAATGCCACACCGGAACCCGAGTCGTTACCCATGTTGCCAAACACCATCGCCTGGACGTTCACTGCCGTTCCCCAGCTGGCGGGTATGCCGTTCATCTTCCGGTAGGCGATGGCACGCTCGTTCATCCACGATCCGAAAACCGCCCCCACCGCGCCCCAAAGCTGATCGAATGGATCGCTGGGAAACTCGATCCGGCGGTGCTTGTGGATCGCTTCCTTGAAGCGTCGAACCAGCTCCTGGAGGTCTGCGGTGCTGAGTTCGGTATCGAGAGTAATGCGCTTTGCGGCCTTCACCTGCTCGATGATGTGCTCGAACGGGTCGATTTCGTCTTTGTGCTGCGGCTTCAGGCCCAACACCACATCGCCGTACATCTGCACAAACCGGCGATAGGAGTCCCAAGCGAAGCGCTCGTTGCCCGTCTTGCGAATCAGCCCCTCAACGGTGTCGTCGTTGAGACCCAGGTTCAGAATCGTGTCCATCATCCCCGGCATGGAAGCCCTGGCGCCAGACCGGACGGAGACGAGGAGGGGGTTTTTCTGGTCGCCGAACTTCATTCCGACCGATTTCTCAACCTTAGCCAGAGCGCTCTCCACCTGGCTTTCGAGCTTCTTCGGGTATTTCCTTTTGTTGTCGTAATAATAGGTGCACACCTCCGTGGAGATCGTGAAGCCAGGGGGCACGGGTAATCCAATGTTGGTCATCTCTGCCAAGTTGGCACCTTTGCCTCCCAGCAGTCCTTTCATTTCGGCTTTGCCATCCGCTTTCCCGCCTCCAAAGAAGTAGACGTACTTGCTTGCCATGGAATGATTCTCTCCTCTTAATGGTTGTGAAGACAGTTGACAGGGGGAATGAATGCAAGTGAGCGAGCGCCGCGTGACTTAAGTCGACGCGCCGACATAAGAGCCTTCTTTCGGCACCGGCACGATTTCAGACACATCAGCAATATTAAAAAAAACTCGAAGAAGCTCACGAAGCAGATTGAGACGATTCAACCTGACTCTTTGATCTTCGGCCATTACCAGCACCTGGTCGAAGAAAAGGTCGATAGTGGGCCGGAGCGCAGCCATCAACTCGAAGGCTTTTGTGTAGCTCCGGCGGCGCAGAGCCCGCTGCAGCTTGGGCCTGAGCGCCTCGACGGCTTCTGCCAGCCTACGCTCTTCGGGGCTTTCGAACAGCGATGAATCAACTTCTTGCCGCTCCGCCGAAAGATCCATGCCCGATTTCTGAAGGATATTCTTGATTCTCTTAAAGCCCTGAGCGACGGCTTCGAAATCGGCGCTGCTCCGTATCGCGGCAATCGCACGCAACCGCTCCAAACAGTCACAAGGGTTGTCAAACCTCGTCTCGACCACCGCGTTGATTTCGTCGTAGCGAAACCCCAGCTCCTTGAAGGCGAATCGCAGGCGATCCTTGAGAAAGGAAGAAAAATCCTGCCAAGTGTCTGACTGCGTGCGGACCGCTTTCCTCTTGAACAGTGAGAATGATCGAAAAAACAGCTTCTCCATAGACAAAGATAGTCTTTGATCAAGTACAACTTTAATGATCCCCAGCGTCTGGCGCCGCAGCGCCAGCGGATCCTTGGAGCCCGTGGGAACCTGCCCGATGGCAAACGCTCCAACGACGGAATCGAGCCTGTCGGCAATGGAGAGCAGACCTCCTTCGCAAGTCTCAGGACTGGCGTCTTCAAAAGTCTGGGGACGGTAGTGTTCGTAGATCGCCCGGCAGACAGCGGTCGGCAAACCTTCAGCCTCTGCGTACAGGCCACCCATGACACCCTGCAAATCGGCAAACTCCTTGACCATCTCGGTAATCAGATCGGACTTGCAAAGCCTGGCGGCGTCTTTGAGAAGGCCCTGGTTCTCCAACTTCGAGTTCCGGCCCAGGTAACCGGTCAAGGACACCAGCCGATGAGTCTTCTCGAGCATCGTGCCGAGCTTCTGCTGAAAGACCACACGTCCCAGTTTTTCGACACGATCCTCAAGTTTCACTTTGCGATCAAGGTCCCAAAAGAACCCGGCATCGGCGAGCCGGGCGCGAAGCACTCGCTCATGTCCGGCGCGAATCAGAGCGGCGTGGGATCCGTCAGAATCGACGACGGCCAGAAAACAGGGCATCAAAGCAGCCTCGCGTGCATCAACCAGCGAGAAGTACTTTTGATGTTCCCGCATCACGGTCACCAAAACCTCCTTCGGCAGCCGCAGGAAGCTTGGATCGAAGCGACCGCTGACGACGGTTGGGTACTCATTCAGATTCACAACGAGATCCAGCAGACTGCGGTCTGGAATCACTCGAGCGCCTAGGGCCGCTGCCTCGGCGGCCAAAGCAGACTCAACAGCCGCTCGCCGGTCATTGGCATCAAATCGAACCTTATGGTTCAGCAACTCCGACTGATACTGTTCGAAAGAATTAACTTCGATCTGAGCATTCTTAGCCAAGATGCGATGGCCATACGAGAATCCATCGGCGGTGACCCCGGCCACATTGAAGGGCAGCACCTCGCCTTGCAGCCGGCACAACATCCACCGAATGGGACGTACAAACAGAAAACGACTTGGCTCCCAACGCATGCTTTTGGGGAAACTGAGGGAGGCCAGCAGCAACGGCAACTCCTGACTGAGTATCTGGCCAGCACTCCGTCCTGGAATTCGCCTTTCGATCGCCAGATAGACCCCTTTGTCGGTCTGCACTTCCTTGAGGGACTCGACACCCACTCCTTGCTTGGCGGCGAAACCGCGGGCGGCGGCCGTGGGGTTTCCGGAGGTGTCGTAGGCAGCGGACTTGGGAGGACCGGTGACCAGTTCCGTGCGGTCGGCTTGGCGGGCAGCGAGGGCGGGCGTCACAAAGACCAGACGACGTGGAGTCGCGTAGCAATGAATGGCGTCGAACCCAAGTGCGCATTCGGTGAGTCTCTTGGCGAGTTGCTCACGGAATTGCGCCAGGGTGCCATCGATAAAGCGCGCAGGAATCTCTTCGCATCCGACCTCTAGAAATAATTCTAAAGTCAATTAAATCAATCTCCTATTATGACAAATCTAAATTCAATTATCATGTCAATGATGCCTGGGGGGAGCGGGCTTCTGCGGGTTCACAAAACCGGCAGCGATCTGGCAGGCCAAAGTACGGACTCGCTGGATCATGCGCGCGCGCTCGGAGACACTAATGGCACCACGGGCGTCCAGTACGTTGAAAACGTGCGAGCATCGGAGGCAGTAGTCGTAGGCGGGTAGTATGAGTCCGAGATCGATGAGCCTGGCGGCCTCTCGTTGGAATTCGTCGAACCATTTGAAGTGAACGGCCACATCCGCTGCTTCGAAGTTGTATCGCGAGAACTCCACTTCATCTCGCATCCGAATCTCGCGATAGGAGGTGCCGGAGTTCCATTCCAGATCGAAGCAGCTCTCAGCATTCGTCAGGAACATGGCGATGCGCTCCAGTCCATAGGTGATCTCGACCGAGCAGGGGTCCAGATCCATACCGCCGGCTTGCTGGAAGTATGTAAACTGGGTGATTTCAAGCCCATCCAGCAACACCTGCCACCCGACTCCCCAGGCACCCAGCGTTGGCGACTCCCAATTGTCCTCTTCGAAGCGGACATCGTGCTCAACGAGCCGAATGCCTAGCCGTTCGAGGCTTTGCAGATACGTCAGCTGGATGTCAGAAGGGGAAGGCTTGAGAAGCACCTGGAGCTGATAATGCTTCTGCACTCGATTCGGATTCTCCCCGTATCGGCCGTCGGCAGGTCTTCGGCTGGGCTCGACATAGGCAACCGAATAAGGGGTGGGGCCTAGCACGCGTAGAAAGGTCTCCGGGTTCATTGTCCCGGCTCCCTTCTCGATGTCATACGGCATCTGAATCACACAGCCACGATCGGCCCAGAACCGCAGAAGCTCGAGAAAAATATCTTGAAACCGCAGGGTCATACCACCTTCGCTTCTTCGGAAATGAGTCTAAGAGACCGAAATGACCGCTCAAAGCTTCGCTGCAGGAGCGACTCCGTGATCGTACGGAGTTCCGCGACCTCGGCAGGGGAAGACTCCAGGCGGAACACTTCCGCCAAGCGCATCCGGCAAATGCCGTCCAGCAAACTCACTGCCCTGTAGGACACCTTACGTCCGCTTTGCTGGCAGCGACCGCAGGCAAACAGGCTCGCGCCGATGCTCGCATAGACACTAGAATCTGCCGTCAACAGCGCCTGGCAAACGGAGCAATTGCGGTGTGAAGGATAAAAGCCGGCCAGCTTCAGGTACCAGACTTCGAAATAGAGCTGGGCGAGATCGACCGTGGCTGCTTGGGTCAGGTGTGGCAGGACAAGAAGGGCCAGCCGAAACAGGGGATCGCTCGGTTCTCGCTCCGGAGTGGTGTCGGCAAGCATCTCTGCTACGAGACCCAGTTGCAGCAGGCAGCGATAGTCGTGGGTTCGCTGGGCAAACGACTCGATGAGATCTGCACTATCAATTGTAAAGAGATCTGCGTTGCGTTTGCAGAACAGAACCACTTCGGACCAACTCAGGGGCTCGAGTTTGCCGGCAAAGCGACTCTTGCTTCGACGAGCACCGCGGGCCACCCCGCTGACTCGACCGAACTGGCGCGTGTAGAGGACGGCGATAAGATCGCTCTCTCTGAGTGGATAACTGCGGAGCACAATCGCTTCCGTTGAAGCGTGGTTCTCGTTCACTGCACTACCTCATCAATGTCGGCGCGCCGACATTACAACGCGCTGAGGCGTCACAGGTTAACACAAGGCCAGGGGATTGCAAAGCCCAAACAAGTTCCTACCTCGGGGTCGAGCTCGCGGCACTGACCAGCGGAACTACCGATTGAGCCCGCCCAGTGCCTGAGAGACGTGTTCTGCCCGTGCTCCATCCAGGTGCGTCCCAAACTCGGCCGCGAGATCGACTACCAAAGACCCCTGCCCCAAGCAACAACCCAAGACAAGGATATTTTTCTTTAGCACAGTAGTCGTCAGAATATAATGTATTACATTAGAATCTGACGGTAGCCCTTTGTCCACGAAAACGCGAAATTGGATTGCGCTCAGACCAACCTTGTATTCGATAAACACCTCATAATCAGCTTATTTGACAGTTAATAATAAATGTAAAGTATATATTATTATGTTAAGCGATTTCACACTCGGAATAATTATCAGACTCATTGATGTCGACGCGCCGACTCCAGCAAACACTCTTGGCTTCCATGTTGACTCATTTGCGCAGCCGCTGCTAAGATGCCCACGCTCTTTCCACTAGCCCCACACTGAATCGTTATGGCACTTCACCTGTTCCCTCCCCTACGACTTGGACTACGCACGAAATTGATGCTCCTCACCAGCTGCGTCATGCTTTTGGTGGTTTCGACCGTTGTCATTCTTGTGAGTCGTAACATGAGGCACGTGATCCGTGACGAGACCTTGCGGCGCAGCTTGGCCATCGGAAAGGCCTTCGGCGCAGCCAACTTGGAAGCTTTCCGCCTCTACAACTGGTTTCCCGTTCAGCAACGCGCGAAGATCGCCCGCAACGACAACGAACTCTCGTTTCTCGCTGTCTACACAAAAGAAGGCCAACGTGCGGCCGATACCGATGACCCGTCACTTTTATACCCGGTCCCAGCGAGCCCAGAGATTCTCCCCGTCATTACCCAGGCGTTAGTGGTCACCAGAGAGATCGAGTATTCACCCGCTCCGGGAGTGTTCGAAAAGGTGTTTGACACGTTCGTTCCGATCCTCGCTGATGACTCGTCAAGGCCATGGGCGACCGTGCGAATCGGCATCTCGACAGAGCCTTTATTGCGAACGCTGCGCAGCACCCAGATCCACATCCTCCAAGTCGGAGCGCTCTCGCTGCTAGTGGGCCTGCTGGGAGCCACCTTTCTGGGTGCTCGCATCACCACGCCCATCGTCCGGCTCAAGCAGGGTTCTTTGCGAGCGGCGGCTGGGGATCTGTCCTCGAAAATCGAGGTGCGTTCCGGAGACGAACTCGAAGCCTTAGCCGAGAATTTCAACTACATGATGGCGCAAATCAAACAGCATCAAGAGGAGCGCATCCGCGCCGAGAAGCTCGCGGCGGTGGGTTACATGGTCAACACAGTAGTCCATAACTGTCGGACGCCGATCGCCGTCATCAAGGGCTTCGCTTCCATCCTCCAGGAGTTTCAGAATTCCCCAGCCCAGCAGCAGGAGTACCTCAATTTCATCCAATCTGAAGTCGATCGCATGGAGCGGATGCTGGACGAAATCCTGCAGTATGCGACCGAACGCAAGACCTCTCTCGTCTTTCGCGAGGAATCGTTGGACGTTTTCTTGAGCGATTGCTGTACGGAAATCGAAGTTCTTCTCAGAACCACCCACATCCGGTTGTCACGGGATCTCGCATGTGGAGCGATCGTCCGCATCGACCGAGACAAGCTGCGGCGTGCCGTTCTCAATCTTGCCGCCAACGCGAGAGAGGCGCTCAAGGGGGAAGGAGAAATCCAAGTCAAAGCGGAACTAGTGGGTGGCAGGGCCCTGATTCACGTTCAGGATACCGGCAGTGGAATTCCGGAGGAGCTGCGCGACAAGATCTTCGAACCGTTCTTTACGCACGGTAAATCGTTGAAAGGATTTGGATTGGGGATGTCGATCACGCAGCGCATCGTCGCTGACCACGCGGGCACGATTGAGCTTCGCACGGAACTGGGCCAGGGAACGGTCTTCTCCATCTGGCTTCCCCTGGCCGCACCGACGCCTCGCGCAAACGCGGTCAGTGTCAGCAGTGTCTAGGAACGCGGATGGTGCTGCTCGTAGATGCCACGCAGCCGCTCTTTCAGAATGTGCGTGTAGATCTGCGTGGTCGAGATGTTCGCGTGCCCCAGCATCACCTGAACGGATCTCAGGTCCGCACCTCGCTGCAGAAGGTGCGTCGCGAAGGAATGACGCAGCAAATGAGGTTTGAGCGGGATTTCGATTTGGGCCTTCCTCCCGTAGCGGGCGATGATCCTCCAGAAACCCTGTCGGGTCAGCTTTCCGCCGTTCCGATTCAGAAACAGCCAGTTCGAGCTCTTGCCTCTTAGAATGGTCAGGCGGCTTTTACGCAGGTAAACCTCCACGGCAGCTAAGGCCGACCTCCCCAAGGGAACCACGCGTGCTTTCGCCCCTTTCCCGACGCAGCTGACATAGCCCAGCCCCGAGTTCACCGCCTGAACCTCGAGGGAGATGAGCTCGGACACTCGAAGCCCGGTCGCATACAATACCTCTAGCATTGCCTTATCTCTAAGACCATATACACTTGATAAGTTTGGCTGTTCTAGCAAGACATCGACTTGGCTGATGCTGAGGACCTTGGGCAGAGTCTTGGCGGCCTTGGGGCCTTCCACGTTCAGGCATGGGTTTTCGCCAAGCCCGCCATCGAACACCAGGAACTGGAAAAAACACCGAAGTGCCACGAGTGCCCTGGCGATGGATCTGGAACTGAGATTTCGCCGTTGAAGCTCGAGCAGGAACTCGAGAATATGGTCGCGGGTGACTTGTTCCAAGGCCAAATGTCTCCCGCTCAGGAATTGTGCGAACTGCCTCAGATCGCGCCGATAGGCCGACTGCGTATTGATAGATAGTCCCTGTTCTACAGTTATATAACTAATGAAAGATGATATTCTACTTTCCATTTTGATAGATCCGGCTCGCCCGTTGGTGACGGAAGTTCTTGAAGCGACGCCGGTTCTTGACACTGAAGGACCCTTTATATAGCATCCCTGGGAGGATACCAAGAATCTAGGTTAAACCCCAATGATGCTCAAAGAAATCGCCGACCGCCTCAGCTGCCGACTCGAAGGGGACGGCTCCATTGAGATTCGTCGCGTTGCAGGATTGGAGGACGCTGCCGAAGGAGACCTCACCTTCCTCTCGAATCCGAAGTATCAGCCATGTCTTCGTTCCACTCGGGCTTCCGCCGTCATCCTGTCCGAATCGGCCCCTCCGACCGAGATTCCCAGCCTGCGCGTAGCCGATCCCTATCTGACGTTCGCCCGGGCGGTGGATCTGTTCTACTCACCACCCGAGCAGGAGCGCGGCATACACCGAACCGCGGTCATCGGCAGGACGGCCCGGGTCGGGAGAAACGCGCGCATCGGACCCTTCTGCTTCGTCGACGAGGAGGTCGAGATTGGCGATAATGCGGTGCTGCATTCGCATGTCTCCATTTATCGGGGCGTTCGTGTTGGATGCGACTTTGTGGCTCACTCTCACGTCTCCGTGAGAGAGTACTGCGTCATCGGCGACAGGGTCTGCCTACAGAATGGAGTGGTGATCGGCTCGGACGGATTTGGTTTCGCCCGGCAAGCTGACGGAAGCTATCGGAAAATCACTCAGTCTGGCAGAGTCATTCTGGAGGACGATGTAGAAGTCCAGGCCAGTACCACGATCGACCGGGCAGCCATCGGCAAGACCCATATTCGGCGAGGAGCTAAGATCGACAACTTGGTTCAGGTCGGTCATGGTTCCTCGGTAGGAGAGAATTCCCTGCTCTGTGCTCAGGTGGGTTTGGCCGGCAGCACGAAAGTGGGAAGGAATGTGATCCTCACGGGTCAGGTCGGTGTCGCAGGTCATTGCACCATCGGGGACAATGTCGTCGCGACCGCCCAGACAGGGATTCCATCCGATGTCGAGCCGGGCATGATGGTGTCTGGCTACCCCGCGATGGACAACAAACGCTGGTTGAAGTGCTCTGTTCTATTCAGCAAACTACCTGAAATCAATAAATCAATTCAAAAACTTCAACAAAAACTCGATGTCTTGACCTCCAGGAAGCACACGGACTAACGAAAGGTGATCCCGCAAGACGTTTGTTCTCGAAAAGCAGTTTCTCGCGCCAGCAGTTTTTTGATGGCTTCGTTCTCCCACGTCGGGCGACTCGACGCCCCTTTTCAAGTTCCTAATCACTAGTGTCCAGCTGTTCGAGCCTACAGTGTCTGCAAGTTGTTCATGTCAGTTCAGTAACGGGAGTTTTTGGTAGTGACCGATTTCAATTTTCTTCACTCTTAGGAAGATCCACCCGGGAGTCAGT
>VFZK01000124.1 GCA_016871215.1 Acidimicrobiia bacterium
AAACACCAGCAGGCTGCCAAACAGCTTTGCGAACAATTCCATCGGTCGTCTCCTTTGATCCTGCCTCGATAACAAGATCATCGTACAGCCGACCGATGGAATCAAAATTTCAAATATGTTTGGCTAGGATTTCGTTGCTCAAGAATCGGGTCACAGTCTACCATCACCCTTCTGGCAGACCCGAGGCACCACTGACTCCATGCCACCGACTTCGCCCTTTTCCCTCATGGGTTGCCGATCGCGCTCCTTAGCCGTAACGCTGCTGTGGGCGTGCGCTGCACTGGCATTTCTCTCCATTGCAGCCTTTGCGTGGATCAGGCCAGGACCTTTCTGGAGCGCGCCAGCAGAGCTCATCGCAAGCATCGCTGCTCTCGCTTCGCTTGAGGAGTCTTCGTTGGGGGCGGCGGGCGCTTTTGGAGTATTGGCGCTCGGACTACTCTACGGCTTGAAACACGCGACCGAGGTCGATCACATCGTGGCGGTTTCAACGATTGTGAGCGAGCATCGCAAGCTCTCGCACGCGGCGTGGGTGGGTGCATTGTGGGGTGCGGGCCACACGATCGCGCTGGCCGTTGCCGGGGGATTTGTTCTCGGGTTGCGCGTGATCATACCCGCCCAAATTGCCACCGCACTTGAACTGGCGGTGGCGCTCATGATTGTTCTGCTGGGTGTCGGCGCCACAGCACGGGCGTTGCGCAAGCGGGGCGATTTTCATCTTCACGAGCACACCCATGACAATGTCGCCCACGTCCACCTCCACTTCCACGAACCCGGAACACGCCATGCCGGCCCAGTGAAATCGCATTCCCACGCGATCCGACAGGTAGGATTAAGGCCTCTCGTCGTTGGGGCAGTTCACGGGCTGGCGGGCTCGGCTACATTGACGCTCTTGGTACTGGCCCAGATCCGGTCTGTACTGCTGGGCTTGCTCTATTTGGGAATGTTTGGGCTAGGCTCCATGGCTGGCATGCTGTTCATGTCAGGCATCGTCGGTCTCCCATTCGTTTTGAGCGCTCGACGGCTAACGAGGGCACATTACGATCTCCAAATGGCCGCCGGAGCCTTCAGCGTCTGCTTTGGCGTCTGGTATTGCTTTGCTATCGGGAGAGCGAGCGGTCTCTATTGACCTTCCCGAGGTCGCGAGGATTCTCACCTCTACCTGTCCCGTAACCGAGGTCCCTTAGAGCAACGCTCGTAGCCGAGTTTGGCAAGTGGGACTTCTGCTGAGAGCAATCACTTCCCGGGCGATAGCTTGCCAGCCCTTGTTCTCCCGAATTCTCCTCTACCAGGTCTTTTCAAATCTCAAGGAATTTCGGAAACCGCGTTAAGTTTCGAAACCCTGCCTCAGACACGACCATCAGATCTTCGATGCGAACGCCTCCGGTTCCGGAATAATAGAGTCCCGGCTCAACCGTGACGACGTGCCCAGCCCTAAGAGGGGCGCTCCCACGGGGACTCAGGCGGGGCAGTTCGTGAATCTCCAGGCCGACACCATGTCCCGTGCCATGGAAGAAACCCTGCCTGCGTCCGCCGAGAACTCCCGTCTGAAACCCACGTCGTTGGAATTCATCAAGCACCGACTGGTGAATCGCGCCGCCAAGAACGCCTGCCCGAACCTGTCGCAATGCCAGTGACTGTCCGGCAAGGGTGGCGCCATACATGGCTTTGATGAACTCGCTGGCCTTCCCCTTAACCACGGTTCGTGTGATATCGCCCCAATAGCCGGAGCTTTGCGAACGCGGGAAGATATCCAGAATGATGGGCTGGTGTGCACGTAAGGGGCCGTGGCCCTCTTCGTGCGGATCGCAGGTTTGCTCGCCACAAGCCACGATCGTGTGGCTCGCCAGGCAGCCATGGCGCATCGTTGCCGCCACGATCCGTTCGCGAACCATCTCGGACGTGAGTTTCGCGCTCCCATGGTAGAGCCAGCCTCGCACGATCCTCGACTCCCGGATCACTGTGGCAGCTGCCTCCATGCCGGCCTCAGCTGCTCGCTGGGCTCTGGAAATCTCACGAATCTCATCCGGGCTCTTGATCTCCCGCTCCGGGAAGAAGTTTTCGGCGCTCACGGCCA
Organism: Acidimicrobiia bacterium; assembly: GCA_016871215.1. Taxonomy (GTDB): domain Bacteria; phylum Acidobacteriota; class Terriglobia; order Versatilivoradales; family Versatilivoraceae; genus VFZK01. The sequence goes on from VFZK01000124.1 coordinate 2,075, forward strand.
CTCGCATCCCGAGCCGCCGGAGCCTGTCGGCCAGCCCGACCGGAAAATTCGACGGGACGAGAACCGAGCGGATCTTTTTCTTTCTGAAAAGATAGCGCAACGCCGTGGCAGTATCGATGCTCCGGCACCGTTGCTCTTTCAGCTCAGTCTCCAGCGCTGCCAGTGCGAGCACGTGGTCAACCCTGGCCTGGCGGCGCGCGCGATCGTATTCCAAGTCGTTCATCACCAGATACGTTTTGCCCCGATATTGGAAGTAGACGAATGGGTCCGGAGCGAAGAAATGTGTTGCATAGAGCATGTTCGGATCGTGCTCGCTGGCGGCAACTATCAACCGGGCATCGGCCTGAGACCGGCTGTGAAGGGTAGACATACAGCGCTCTTCTATCGCGTCATCCATTCGCAAACCTTGTCGATGGCCTCGCGCACCTCACGCGATGCTCCGGTGGCGTTGTTCACCATGATCGAGAAAGCCAGCCGCTCTCCGCTTCCGGAAATCGCGTAGCCTGAAAGAGCGTTGACAAACTCGACCGCTCCCGTTTTTGCAGAGATCCGCCCGAACGCCGGCCCCTTTTTCATTCGATGCTTGAGCGTTCCGTCGCGCCCGGCAACCGGAAGCAGGTCTGCAAACACCTCTCGATGCGGATGCCGGTCCATGTACTGGAGCACGCGGACAACCGATTCGGGCGTGACCAAGTTCTTTCGGGAAAGGCCAGAGCCGTCGTTCAGCGACATGCCATGGGCTGGAGCCCCCGCTTTTTCGAGGAATTTCCTGAGGACTGCCGCTCCCGTTTCGGCCGAACCGAGGCCCGTTGCAGCGACACCCAAGTTCCGCAGCATCATCTCGGCATAGAGATTCTGGCTGGTCTTCATCATAATCTTCAGCGATTCAGGCAGCGGCTGCGTCTTGACACTGGCCAGCCGGCGTTCGGTTCGATAAACAGTTTGGAGACGCCGTGCCGCGTCCAGGGAGAATTTCCCTTCCTCCATCGCGTCGAGCGCAGACAGCTGGCGCGCTCTGACACTGCCCATCACGCTGATGCCGCGCTGAGCGAGAGCGGATTTGAGCAGCTGTGCCGCGAAGATGCCGGCATCTCGAACCGCCAGGTTGTAGCTCAACCCAGCGTGTTCCAGAGGGATTTCTCCTCGCAACATCACACGATCCGCGCCGTATGGGCGATCGATGCCCATCCAGGCTTCCCTCAGGCGCCCAATGGTCTTGACCTGATTCACTAGCACGAAACCCGCCTCGACAGGCGTAGGACGGACAAGTGCAGCACTGCCTTCAGCCTCTCCGGGTAGAACCTCCAACTGGAACCAGTTTTCTGCGGCTGCGAGAGAACTGACCGGAGCCCCGTAACTCCAGAGCACGTTTTCCATCGTCCAACTGGAGTCGTGGGGTTCGTGTAGAAACAGCGTCTCGTCGGCGACCAGGTCGCCGACAACGGATTTTAGGCCCCGCTCGGCTAGTTGAGCCGCGATCTGCACCATGACTCGCGGGATGTCCTGTTGCTTGAGATCTTCCTGTTCCGCCTCGTACAGGCGGCCCTCGAGGTTGGGATCCCCGCAGCCTGAGAGAACAAGGTCTCCCAAAAGCCGCCCTTGCTTGTCGACGATGCCCTCGCCATAGACCGGTGTTTCGAAGCGAAAGGTGGCGCCGAAGGCATCCAGGGCAGCAGCACCGACCAACAACTTCATATTGGAGGCCGGCACAAAGCCCTTGTGGGCGTTCGACGAGAACAGCACCGAGCCGTCCTTCAGGGAGACGATGTGGACGCCCCACCAAACCGTTTCCCATTGCGGCTGGCGAATCAGTTGCTCGATTTCTTCGGCCAGCGAGGTGGCTGGCTGCGCAGGCAACGACCAGCCACCAGGGCCTGAGACCAGGAGGATGGCGCTGGCCAAGACCAGGACGGTCCTGGGTGCCCAGCGGCGCCGTCCTTTAGAACTCGCCGCATCTCTCCAGCCGGGTCGCTCGGCCCTGCTCCTCGGGCTGCCGACATTTTCTAATTCCCAAAGAGGCGTTCGTCGATATAATGGTCTGGGCATAGATTCCAATCACTGTGGTTCAGCACTCTCTTCGTACCGGCGTGACACACACTGAAAGATCCCGCGCGTAACCTGCTCGCCAGCTTGCAAGCTGTACTTCGAGCCGGCACGTCCGCAAGAAGGCCGCTTCTTGGAGTTCTTCACCCCTTGAGCACGCCGCGCCACTGAAAGCAGTTTGGACACCGTGCTTGTGCCAGCACGTGCGCTGTCGATGCGCCGCCCTGGCGATCTCTCGAGATCAAACCATCCGAGCATTCCGTCGCACAAGGAGAAGTTTATGGAACGAAAGTACAAGCAGCGTGGCTACATGGACAGCGGACGCGAGCGCCAGGAGAAGCCTCGGCAAGAACCCCGCCCGAAAGGCGCGAAGGAATTCCGGCCCAGGCAGATGCCGGGCTTTCACGAAGCTGCGCGCTGCTCGATGTGCGGCGCCTCCATTGCGCTCGAGATCGAACTGAACACACAATGCCCGAAATGCAAGACGGACCTCCATGTGTGCAAGCAATGCGGCTTCTTCGATTCAGCTGCCAGATTCGAATGCCTGCAGCCGATTCCCGAACGCGTTCAGCCAAAGAATGTCCGCAACCAGTGTACCTTCTTCTCGGCGAAGAAGAGCATTGAGCGTGAGACAACGTCCCAATCTTCGCGTCCCGCCGTCCCTAAGACAGCTCGCGAAGCGTTCGATGCCTTGTTCAAGAAATAGCCACGCGCCCACCCAACGTTGTGAGTTCAAGACCAAAGCTCGACATGCATGAGCATATCGCCTCGCCGGCGAAGAAGCAGGTCTACGTGAGCCGGATGTTCGCGACCATTGCTCCTCGTTACGACTTCGTGACCGCGCTGCTCTCTTACGGCCAGGACCAGCGCTGGAAACGAAAGCTGGTGGCGCTAACCGACGTGCAACCGCACCACCAAGTGCTCGATTTAGCCTGTGGCACCGGCGACATTACCTTCCTGCTTGCCCAGCGGCTCGGCGGCGACGGCAGGGTTACGGGTGTAGACATCGTACCCGCAATGGTGGAACTGGCAAGGAGCAAGGCCTCGGCCGAAACGCAAGCCGGTTTTGAAGTCGGCGATATCTGCGGGCTAGCCTATGCGGACGCTTCCTTCGATCGAATTACCGCCGGCTATGCCGTGCGCAACGTTCCCGATATCCCACGGCTGCTGAGCGAGGTATCCCGCTTGCTGAAACCTGGCGGACGCTTTCTTTCGCTGGATTTCGGCAAGCCCCAGGGCGAGGTGTATCGCAAGGCCTATCTTGGATACCTGAGCCTGACGGGATCGGCGCTCGGCTGGCTGCTGCACCGAGATCCGGACGTCTATCGGTATATTCCTGAATCCATCAAATATTACCCAGGACAAGGCGGTGTCAAAACCCTGATGGAGGCAGCAGGCTTTGTCGACTGCAGCGTCGTGAATTTTCTTGGCGGCGCCATCGCCATCAACGCAGGCACGCGTACCTAACCGCTTCCGCACTTCGAACTGCCGTGCGATTGCGCAAGCCCCGGCGTGCCGGTCCACTCTCGCAACGTCTCTGCGAACAGGCACAGCGCAGAAAGCAACCGCTGGATCCGCCGGCGGCAGCCTGGCAAATGGCCAACAAAAGCCCGTTGTGTGCTCTTTTGCCCGGTGCTAGACTTAGCCGTTTCGATCGCGCTTCAAGGAGAAAATGCGTGCGAAATCCAGTCGCCTTGACTCACGTTGGACTTGTGGCGTTGCTGTTCTCTTCTTGCCAGCCCGCACCGAAACCAGGGCCGGACACGGCCGCGATTGTCAACCAAACCTCGATCAAGAACTCTGAGGTAGAGAAAATCTATCGGAATCGCTTGAAACAGGCTGGCCAGACTCCCTCGCCGGAGGAAGCCAGCACGCTGCGTCTGAACATCTTGACCCAGATGGTCAACGACGAAATGCTGATGCAGAGAGCCGCCGCCGATAAACTGATCGCGAGCGATGACGAAGTGAACGTGAAATTTACCGAGTTCAAGAAGGACTACACGGAAGAACAATTTCAGCAGTTCCTCAAGGACCAAGGCGTCACGGTTGACGACATCAAGAAAGAAATCCGAAAGAGCGCCACGATCGAGAAACTCTACAACAAGGAGATCACTTCCAAGATCTCCGTTTCCGACGGTGAGATCACGGACTACTTTTCGAAGAACAGGGCCAACTATAACTTGCCGGAAAGCTGGCATGTCCTGCATCTGCTGGTGACCCCGTTTCCCGATCCACAGATCGCCAACGCCCGAAATGACGATGCCAAGAGCGATGAAGCCGCCCGCCAGAAAGTGACGGGCCTCCTCAAGCGAATTCTCAGCGGCGAAGACTTCGCCGTCATCGCCAGGGACTACTCCGAAGACAGTTCCTCAGCCCAGGCCGGTGGCGATCTGCGCCTCTTGAGTCTCCAGCAACTGGATGCCATCGATCCGCGATTTCGCCAGGCTGTCCAAAGCCTCAAGGTGGGTGAAACGTTCGCCAGCCCCGTACCCACCAAATACGGCTATCATCTGGTGAAGCTCATCGAGAAAGAGGCGGGTGGGCAGCACGAGCTCACCGACCCTAAGGTCCAAGCCGACATTCGGCAGATCATTTTCAACCGCAAAGAAACCTTGCTGAAAACGGCGTACCTGGAAGCGGTTCGCAACCAAACCGTCGTGAAGAACTTGCTAGCCCAAAAAATCCTCTCCGACGCAGCGGGCGCTGGGGCATCCAAATAGCGCGGCGCGCACCCTGGGACTCCTTGCAGTCACTCGGGAGTTTGCGGGAAGGCGCCGCTTTCCTGAATGAACAAAACCTTCAGCGTCATTAATTTTGGCTGTCGCGCCACACAGGCTGACGGCGCAGCCGTCGAGCAATCGTTACGGGGCCTCGATCTGCGCGAATCTTCCAGTTGGCGCCGTTCGGATGTGGTCGTCATCAACACCTGCACCGTAACGAACACCGCCGACGCGGAGGCGCGCCAGGCGATTCGTCGTGTGCATCGGGAGAACCCGGCGGCCAAGATCGTGGTCACGGGCTGTTACGCCCAGCGCTCGCCAGAGGAGGTGGCTCGTATCGAAGGCGTCACCTGTGTGGTCGGTAATTCGCACAAAGATCAGCTTGCCCGTATCGCGGCAAACTATTTGGGCGGGCCGTTTCCCATTCTCAGAGATGGGCGCGCAATGACTGAAGGCGGAGCGGGCGTCTACTGCAGCAGCATCTTTGAAATCGGGCCGCTTCGCGTCATTGCCGATGCCTCAGCGGGTGGCCGGACTCGTCCGGTGCTCAAAGTACAAGACGGCTGCAGCTACCGGTGCTCTTACTGCATCATCCCCTCGGTGCGCGGGAACTCGCGCAGCCTGCCTTCTGGAGAAGTCGTTCGCCAAGTTCGCCTCTTGCTGGACCAAGGGTTTCGCGAAATGACACTCACCGGAATTCACCTCGGTGGTTTTGGCCGGGACGCAACCCCAAAAGAGAGTCTCGCAGATTTGGTGGAGCGTTTGATTGGAGAGGAACGTCTGGAACGGCTGCGGCTGAGTTCCATCGAGCCGCTAGAGTTTGGCGACGATCTCATCGACCTTGTGGCCGAATCTCCGAAACTGGCAAAGCATTTTCACGTGCCCTTGCAGAGCGGCTCGGACCGGCTCCTGCGGCTGATGCGACGGCCGTACCTGGCCGAATACTACGCCAGTCTCGTCGGCAAGATGCGCCGCAGAGTTCCCGATGCAGCCATCGGTGCCGACGTCATGACGGGATTCCCGACGGAGACCGATGACGATCACGCAGCCACGGTGCAGCTGCTGGAAGCAGCGCCGGTGACCTATCTGCATGTGTTTCCCTATTCTCGCCGCCCTGGCACGGCCTCTGCAGACCTTCACCCCGAAGTGAACGGCAAAGTCTCCCAGCATCGCGGGAGGGCGCTTCGCGAACTCGCCCGCCGCAAGAACCTCGATTTCAGAAAGTCCTTTCTCGGAAGGGAACTTTCCATCATCACTCTGGGCCGGGAGTACGGCAGGCCCGCTGAGGCGCTCAGCACCAATTACCTGAAAGTCCAGATGGACACGGGCCCGACCCAGGCTAACCGCATTCTCACCGCTCGCATCACGGGGCTGACCGGTGAGGGATTGCGGGGTGTGCCAGCTGAGAGCAGCCCGCTACAGTCGATGGGAGCTTGATTCTTGTCTGGTTTCGAAACAGGCACTGGAAGCTCTGGCGCGATTCACCGACAAGATGCCACTGATTGCGGAACGTGCCTTCGATTGCCGCTGCTCCCTTGAGAAGCATAGAAGCCGCCCGCCGTCTTTCCACGAAGAGTCCGATCTCCAACCGGAAACCTCCGACTTGCTGGAATCTTGGCGTATCGCTTTCGAAACACGATCATCAATACCTCACACCCGATTTTCCTTGAACCCAGGTTGCAGAATTTGACGAAAAGTGGTTCACTAGCACTGCCCCGTCGCCTTTACTTTCACTTCGAGTCGTATCTCAGGCAGTTCCACACGACTTCTCCTGGTAGCTCGAGGGGGAGCCTGTCCAAGCAGTACACAAGTCAAAGCACGGCGGGGCACTTCTTCAAGAATCGCGCAATAGCGCCTCTTCGTCACTCGGTTCCCTCGTTACAGCAACCGTGATTTCCGGGCCGGAATGCGTCGTTCCCAGGAAAGCGGGAATCCGGAAAGGCTGTGATTGCAGCAACAGGGGCCAGACCGGATGCCCGGCCTAGCGCTCGCAAGGGCCGCACGCCGCCATGACGGCCGAGTGTGACGCTTCAGTCAACCCCGAAGTAAGCCACCGTAAACGGAGCGCTTCACTTTCGATGCCCGAAATCAATCAGTTCCTCGAGATCACTGTTTCCAGAGTGCCGCCGGCTGGCTCGGTCAGCGCCTGAGCAGATCCATCCCGGCTAGAATCGATTCATAGCCCTCGCGGAAAGTTGGAAAAAGGAACGAATACCCGGACTGCTTCAACCGGAGGTTTCGGCAACGCTTGTTGCTCCGGGGCCCGCCGGAGTTTGCTATCACGTGGGCCTGCGGGGCGGAGAGTACGCCCTCCAACCTTTTGGCCAACCAGCGAAGGACCTCAGACTGGTCGGACGGTTCGTCATCGCTGCCCAGGTACAAGGAAGTGGGTGCCCTCAGCAGCATCAGGTGGCGCAGCACACCGGCGCAGTCGTCTCGGTGAATTCGATTGCTGTAGCGAAGCCGTGCTGGCTGCAAGACCCATTCTCCCCGCAGCGCCTGCTCAATCAGACGTGTCCGGCCAGGTCCGTAGATTCCAGCCATTCGCACCACGGTCGCCGGGAACGGCCCTCTCGAAAGGAGCTGTTCCCCCTCCAGCAACCTTCGCCCGGAAAATTCGCAAGGCAAGGCATCCGAAGTTTCGTCAACCCACTCCCCGCCCGTCTGGGCATAAACCGCCGTGCTCGACGTGAAGAAGATCCGCTTCGGCGTCTGGCCCGTTCCAACCAGATGGCGAAGAAGGTTTTCAATACCGGTTACATAAGCCAAGCTGTAGGAGGCGTCGTCGGCTCGTGCGGCGGCGGCCGTATAGAAGACGAAGTCGGACGCTGCAGGTATGACGGGAAGGCTTTCTTGGACGAAGAGATCTCCCTTCAGCGGATGAATCATCGCTGGCAGGAGTTCTGGTCTGCGGCGAAGGCCCCACACAACGTGGCCTTCCCTGGCTAATCGCATCCCAAGGGCGATGCCGGCATAGCCGCAGCCCGCAATGAGCACTCGTGCCATTGCAAGAGCATACCACCCCTACGGATCGTTGCTGCGACCAACTCCGAAATCGATTCCATATCGAGTTGAGAATTTTCTGGAACTTTTTCCTTCTTCGACGGAATCATTAGTGTCAGCCACAGATGATGCCGCCTCCTGACGATGACCGATTTGCAAACGCTTGCCGACGATGAATTGCTGCGGCTGACACAAGCCGGCGACGAGAACGCCTTCACCGTGCTCTACCGGCGCCATCAAGGTCCCGTTTATCGATTTGCTCAGCGGATGAGCGGCAGCCCAAGCATTGCCGACGATGTGACGCAGGAGGTGTTTCTGGCCCTGATGTGCGAACCTGGCCGATACGATGCGTCGCGCGGAGGGCTAGCCTCCTATCTCTACGGAATCGCCCGCAACCAGGTCCGTCGGCAGCTGGAGCACGGCAAGTTGCACGTTCCAGCCGATGCAGGTGCGGACGACGCGGAAGCCGATCCCATCGAATCGGTCGCCGTAACCACAGACCCTTTGGGCGACTTGACGCTTCAGGAAGGCCTTTCGACATTACGACAGGCCGTCACGAGTCTTCCGTTGCATTACCGCGAAGTTGTGGCGTTGTGCGACCTCGAGGAGATGAGCTATGAGAGTGCCGCTCTCATCCTGGGGTGTGCGGTTGGTACGATCCGCTCTCGGCTGCACCGTGCCCATGCGTTGCTGGTTCAGAAAGTGCGAGAGGCCCGCGAGGCTCGGCGCCCTGCGCCAGCTGCAACGGCTTTGTAAGGTGATTTCCATGAACTGCGATGAATTCGAATCCTGCCTTGTCGATCTGGCCGGGCCACAGGGCGTCGGGAGCGCGGCGCGAACGGAGGCGCTGAGGCACGCAATCGCGTGTCCACGTTGCGCGGCGCGGCTGGCGGACGAAAGGGCGTTGCTTGCTGGGTTGAAAGCCTTGGCTGATGGCACCCGAAATGACGCGGCGCCGGCTCGCGTCGAGTCTGGGCTGTTGGGGAGATTCCACGAGCTTGTGCCTATGAAGGCTGCGACGCCTGCCCCTTTAGTGGGTGTCGCTTCTTCAAGTGGACTGTCTTGGAAGACCGCAGCGCAGTTGGGGCTGGCCGCGTCGGCACTGCTGGTGCTGGGCTGGACGCTCGTCCGGTCGAACCGTGAGGCAGCAGTAGTAGATCAGCCTCCCATTTCACGCTCTGCGGAATCTTTCGAGCCGCCTCAACAGAAAGTTCAGAAGGAGGGAGCTAGCCGTGCGGAGATCGTGCCGTTCTCTCTGGCGCCTCACGAAACAAGGCGGGCCCTGAGAACTCCCTCAACCCGCAGGTCAGCACGCGGGTCCGAAGCCAGGGCTCGGTCTGCTGCGCGGCCAGCCAGTCCTAGCGAAGGCCTGGGGCATCGGGCTGTAAGCGCCTTCGAAAGACAGACTGAGACGCCATTTTTGCCCTTCATGGCAGCCAGACCTCCACTCCCGTCGGAGCAGCGGCAGTTCGTGCGCATCAGACTGCCACGGTCAGCCCTGCATGTGTTTGGGCTTCCGATGAACATGGAGCGGGCAGCCGAGCCGGTGCACGCAGACGTGATGTTGGGTGAGGATGGTAGAGCGTTGGCGGTGCGTTTTGTGAACGACTGACGAACGAAACAGACTGGCAATCCGGTCGATGCCAGATAGATGTAGCCAAGCAGTTCGCTTGATGTATGAAAATCCATTTTCAGATCGAGAAAGGAACCGGAAATGAGAACTCTAGCAAGCAACTTCATCCCAGCTGTGCTGTTGTTTTCCGCTGCAGCGAACACCTTCGCTGAAGAGCCGGCCAAAGGGAAAGACCCGGCTCAGGTGGAAGCGGATGTGCTGATTCGACGCGCTCCCGGGCAGCCGGCTCAAGGGATGCGCTTTCTGTTCGGCCAAGACGTAATCGCAGGCTCACTGGACGGCGGAACGTTTGGGTGGGTCGCCTCGGAAATGAGCTTCGGCGGCAAGTCAATCAGAGGTGCACCCTATGCCGCAGAGGCCATCACCGAGACGACACAAACGCTGAGCGACGGCAACAGGATTCAGCGCAAGTCGAACGCCAGCGTTTATCGCGACAGCGAAGGCCGCACGCGGCGCGAACAGGCGCTCGGTGCCATCGGTCCCTGGGCCGCGTCTGGCCAACCACATCAAACGATCTTCATCGATGACTCCGTGGCCGGCATTCACTACATCCTCGATCCCAAAGAGCGTACCGCCAGAAAGATCGCTGTCCCGAGCGGCAGAGGCGGTCCATTCACCGCGGCAGCCATCGCGACGGCGCCACATCAAGCCATACGGCTTCACCGCAGCGAGGCCGGGCCGGGCGAAACCATCGCTTTCGAGGCTTCGAGCACCTTCGAAAGCCCGCTCCCAAAGCCGCAGACCGAAGCTCTAGGAAAACGCGTCATCGAGGGGGTGGAAGCTGGAGGCACTCGCACCACCATGACGATCCCGGCCGGCCAAGTCGGCAATGAACTGCCGATCCAGGTTGTCTCTGAGAGTTGGTTTTCACCCGAGCTACAGGTCGTGGTCCTGTCGAAGAACAGCGACCCAAGAATGGGCGAAACGGTCTATCGCCTCACCGGAATCAGCCGCTCTGAACAACCTCGTTCGCTGTTCGAAGTCCCGGCGGACTACAAGATCGAGGAAGGCGGACCGACTATCCAGCGGTTTCGGACCCAGAAGGCCGAGCCGAGCAACTAGCCCGCCTGCGCAGGAGCCGCGTCGATGTCGCGAGCTCTCGCATGCGCTCGGGCTGCCGAACAGGCACATCAGCCCAAGTCGGCGGCCCGCAGGCCAGTAGAGCTCTCGACTCGGGCGGCAAGAGTTCGACGAGACTCAGGAGGCCTGCGTCCGACCAGCCGCTGTGCTTCGATACTGGTGGCCAAAGGCATGAACTGTTGCCAGGTCGCCGAGATCCTGGGCGATGCTCCCCGGACGGTGGCTTACTGGTTGGAGCGTTTCCAGAAGCACGGACTGGTCGGACTCCAGGACGGCGCGCG
>VFZK01000125.1 GCA_016871215.1 Acidimicrobiia bacterium
ACTAGTATGTGACTAGTCTCAATGAATGTCGGCATCCCGAGCGATCAGTTGTGTTTGAGGTTCTGCTTCTTCACAACGATGCGATAAAAGTGAATGACAAACAAACACACATATAGGCGCACCTATTAGATAAGCAATAGCCGAGCGCAATCTGTGGTTGAAATTTGTTGCGGTCGAAACACCGCATTCCTTCTGCGTTTCAAAGGCAGCCCAAGTCGGCTTGGCGGGTGTCACTTAGGCAAATGGTTTTCCGTGGAAATCCAGGCTAGTGATGAAAAATACAGTTTGAGCCGCACGTTTCTCGGCGAGGCGCAGAAAATGTCGGCTGCATTGCCGGTACTTGCGGTGACGGAGGGTCAAGTCGCCCAGTGGACCGACGAACTCCGCAAGAACGAGACGTTCGAAGGTGAAATGGATGCCCACTTGGTGGAACAGATTAACAAGATCCGGCAAGGCAAATATACAGCCGACGAGCTGAATGACCACCTCGTGAACTGCCATCGCTTCTGTGGCCAACTTCTAAACAAGATTTTCGTCGCCAACATGAGCGAGGTGGCCAAACTGCCGCATGAGGTCGTGTTCTTCGCACTGGACAAAGACCAGGTGACTCCGCGTTATCAGCAAGAGCTGAAGGAGTTTGCCAAGAAAAACAACAATCAGACGATCTACCTGATGGGCCGGGCCAGCTTCATCGGTGGCAGTGGATACAACAAGGAACTCTCCGGTCGCCGCGTGCGCCAGGTCGAAAAGATCCTTCGCAAGCACGGACTATCCGAACATCAGATCAAGGCCTCCTGGTTAGGCTATGAAGCGCCCCAGCTGACGTTCGACATCGCCAAATCCTACGAAATCGATCCTAAGGAGTACGGAACCGACTTGTTCAATTTGAACCAGAGTGTTGTCTTGTTCACCAACACTCCTGGCCAGTACTTCCCTGCCGTCGTGAACACAATGGAGAAGACCTTAGAGGAAAACAAAGGTTCGACCTCTCCACGAGGCAGCCAGAAGGGTAAGCCACAAACGGTGTCCCAGTCCCAGCCTCCTTCGCCGGGAAAGAAGCGTCTGTAGGGTTGACACAATCCCATCCGTTGCAGTCCACGCGTCATCGCAGAGCAACATCCAAACCTGCTTTTCGCAATCCATCACGCGTTTGTAGTGAAGCACGACCGTGCTTCCAGTGTGTTTTTGAACACGCTAGCAAAAGTGCGCCATCCTCGTGCACCAGCAAGCTGGTGTCGGACCGCACTGGCGTGCGGTACTACGAGCGTATTGATGGCTTCCGCTTGTGGTGCGGCACGTGAGTGCTTCACCTGGCACGGGCAAGATGCTCGTGCCGCGTGCGAGCCGTCTCTCCCGGATTACCTATCCGCCTGGGCAACCCCGGCGGCCGAAGGAGCCGTGGTCAGGCTAGCAACACGCCACCTTGCCCGCGAAACGAAATACCAGGACATTCAAGCGCACAGCCTGCCCCTTCGGTACAGGTCGCTCGGGAGTTAGCGAAAGCAGGACCTGTTCAATGGCGAGGGCTCTGCTGTTGCCCATCCCCGCAAGGTGTGGGATATTGGCTGCGTTGAAAGCAGGCAGAAACACTGCCGCTCGAGACGGAAGGATCTTTGTGCCAAACACCTCGAGATTGGCGATGACCCTGCGTCACGGATAGCCCAACGCCTGAGATGACAGACAAAAGCCCGTCGCCTGGAGCCCAGTCGCCGCTCGAACTCCCCGCCTGGCAGGCGCTCCTGGTGCATTCTCGCCAAATCAAGGACATTCACCTGCGACGCCTGTTTAGCGAAGATCCCGCGCGGGGTACGCGATTCGCAGTCGAGGGTTGCGGCATCTATCTGGACTACTCGAAAAATCGAGTTACAACCGAAACGCTTCGTCTGCTTCTAGCCCTGGCTGCAGAGTGCCGCCTATCCGAACGCGTGGAAGCGATGTTTCGTGGCGAGCGGATCAACACCACAGAGAAACGCGCCGTCCTGCATGTAGCGCTGCGCTCCCGGCGCGGCAACTCCATCATGTTGGACGGCGCCAATGTGGTTCCTTGGGTTCACGAGGTGTTGGAGCGGATGGAAGCATTCGCCCAACGGATTCGTTCTGGTCGTTGGAAAGGGTACACCGGAAAACCGATTCGCAACGTCATCAATATCGGGATCGGCGGATCGGATCTTGGACCGGTGATGGCGTTCGAGGCGCTCCGGCACTACAGCCTTCGCGATTTGACCTTCCGCTTCGTTTCGAACGTGGATGCCACGGACCTTACCGAGGCGTTGCGGGAATTGAAGCCCGACGAGACGCTCTTCATCGTCTCGTCAAAAACCTTCACCACACTGGAAACCATGACCAACGCGCGAAGCGCGCGCGCCTGGGCGCTTCAAGCGTTGGGCGACGAGCGGGCGATTGCGCGACATTTCGTCGCGGTTTCGACGAATGCTCAGGAGGTCGCAGCGTTCGGCATCGACACCGCCAACATGTTTGGCTTTTGGGACTGGGTGGGCGGGCGCTATTCCATGAACTCAGCCATTGGGCTTTCGACGCTGCTGGCGGTTGGCCCAGAGAACTTTCGATCCCTCTTGGCTGGATTTCGAGCCATGGATGAGCATTACCGAACCGCGCCGCTGGAGAAGAATCTGCCCGTTCTTCTAGGGCTGCTGTCGATTTGGTACAACAACTTTCTAGGCGCTCAGACCCTGGCGATCCTGCCATACGACCAGTACCTGAAGCGCTTTCCCGCCTACCTGCAGCAGCTGATGATGGAGAGCAATGGCAAAGGAGTCACGCTGGATGGAAACCCCGTCGATTATGACACCAGTCCGGTTGTCTGGGGAGAACCTGGCACCAACGGCCAGCACTCGTTTTACCAGCTCCTCCACCAGGGTACGAAGCTCGTTCCCTGCGACTTCATCGGCTTTTGCCAGCCGTTAAACCCGCTCGGCAATCACCATCCAATCCTCGTGGCGAATCTGTTCGCCCAGTCGGAAGCCCTGGCGTTCGGGAAGACCCGTGAAGAGGTGAAGGAAGAAGGAACCGAGGCATGGCTCGCGCCGCACCGGACTTTTGAGGGAAACCGGCCCTCGAACACGATTCTCGCTGAGCGTCTGACCCCAGAGACTCTCGGCAAGCTGGTCGCCCTTTACGAGCACAGCGTGTTGACGCAAGGCGTCATCTGGAACATCAATTCGTTTGACCAATGGGGCGTTGAGCTCGGCAAGGCGCTTGCGCAACGAATCGTTCCCGATCTCCAGAGCGCTGGCGAGCCTCGACTCAGACACGACAGCTCGACCAGTGCCTTGATAACGCGATATCGGTCGCAAAGCAGGCGCAAGCCCGACGCCTCGGAGTTCTGACTCGGAATCTCCCGACAGACCGTGCGGCCAGCGACACGGCGCGCAACCCGGCCACGGGATGGCGATCAGCAGCAGCCTGCGGTGCCAACCGTCGGACGGTCGAAAAGAATGGGCGACCGTTTGAGTGGTCACGCTCCACCATCTCCAATGCTTCCTGTTCTCGAATTTCAGGGCGTCTCGAAGAATTTCGGCGAACAGACCGTCCTGCGACAGATCGATCTCTCGGTAGACCCCGGGGAGTTCCTCACCCTCCTCGGGCCGAGCGGCAGCGGCAAAACGACTCTGCTGCGGCTGGCGGCGGGTTTCGAACATCCAGACCGCGGCAAGGTGCTGCTACAAGGCGCTGACATCTCTCGCCTTCCTCCGTACCAGCGGCGCGTGAACACGGTCTTTCAAAGCTACGCTCTCTTTCCCCACCTCACCGTCGCCCAAAACGTCGCCTTTGGGCTGAGGAACCTGCGATTGAGCAAGGTGGAAATCCAGTCGAGAGCCCAAGCGGCCCTCGACATGGTTCGGCTGGCGGACCTCTCCAAGCGCCTTCCCCATCAGCTCAGCGGAGGCCAGCAGCAGCGAGTCGCCCTCGCACGAGCTCTGGTGATGCAACCCGAAGTGCTGCTGCTCGACGAGCCTTTTGGCGCTCTGGATCAAAGGCTCCGGTACCAGATGCAGGAAGAGTTGAGGGCTTTGCAGCGAAGACTCAAATTGGCGTTCGTATTCGTGACCCATGACCAGGAAGAAGCGTTGAGCCTTTCTGACCGAATCGCTCTGCTCCGCGAAGGCTGCCTTGAGCAAATCGGCGCTCCGGACCGAATCTATGACTCCCCAGCGACGCGATTCGCAGCTGAGTTCATGGGAATTTCAAACATCTTCCCGGTGTCTGATGTCGCTCCAGAATCCGCCAGTGGCCGCTGCAAGCTCGCCACAGGGGAAGCGTTCCAGATAAAGACACCGTTGGATTCTGTCGGCACGGCCAGGTTTCTGGCCGTCCGTCCTGAAAACCTTCGCATTTCACGGACGGCTCCCCCTGACGACAATGGTTGCAATGTCGTACGCGGGCGCGTGCGGCAAGCCCGCTATCTCGGAGCCAATGTCTTGTGGACCGTCCAAGCGGGAAGCAACGCCTGGACTGTCTCGCAGCCTTCCAACGGCAGCATCGAGACTGCTTCGCTGTCGCTCGAGGAGGAAGTCTTCCTGTGGTGGGACGCCCGCCATGGTGTGTTGGTTGAGTGAACCGCCAGGAATGTCAGGTTGCGGCCTCGATCGTTATGAGCTAAGGCGCCTCTGGCTTCTGTCGCAGCTCTCGCTAACGCCGTCACGCCCATTGCAGCTTCTTGAGGTTGAGTCACGTGCAGCCTCGTCGCACAATCAAGTCTTCAAGCACCTCCAGACTTTCTTGGGTATGGCATGCGCCGGCGCTGATCTGGCTGGCTGTACTGATTGGGCTTCCACTGCTCTCTGTAGCCGTTTTGAGCCTCGCACGAAGGAGTCCGGGCGGCGAAACTGAGTGGGTTCTGGGCATCTCAAACTACTCTCGTGCTTTGGACCCGCTTTATCTTTGGATTCACGCGCGCTCCCTGCTGCTGGCGCTGGCAACGACGCTCATCTGCCTGGCGCTCGGATTTCCGGTAGCCTATTTCATCACGCGACAACCATCCGCAGGACGGCGAAACCTGTATCTGTTCCTTGTCACTTTGCCCTTCTGGACCAGCTTTCTCATTCGTACTTATGCATGGATCCTCCTGCTGCGGACTGAGGGTCTCATCAACAATGGGCTGTTGGCTTTGGGAGCGATTGAACAGCCGCTGCCGCTGCTCTACAACAACTTTGCGATTCTGGTGGGGCTCGTCTACACGGAGCTCCCGTTCATGATTCTTCCCCTCTACACGGCCCTTGAGCGCATCGACCGCTCTCAGATCGAGGCATCCTCTGACCTGGGGTGCAGTGCCTGGCAGACTTTCTGGAGGATCCTTGTTCCCCTGAGCCGTCCAGGGATCACAGCCGGAGTTGTGCTCGTGTTTGTGCCGTCGGTTGGAGCTTATTTGACGCCTGACCTGCTAGGTGGCGCGAAATCGCTGATGACGGGAAATCTGATCCACAGCCAGTTTGCCGTCGTTCGCGATCACCCCTTCGGCTCAGCCATCGCCTTCATCGTCATGGTTGGGGTGCTCGCGTTGGTGGCGGCGAGCCATCGGGCCACGCGAGAACACTCGGAGCTAAGAGCGCCCTAGCGCCGCGAGGTTGCTAAGAAGGCCTGGCTCGGCCCCTGGCCATCGCCTGCTATTGTTGCATTGCCAATACCTTCATGATGGCAGGTTCCTACGTCTCACATCCAAAGCTTTCACTCTTCACTCTGGTGATCTTCGCATTTCTTTACCTTCCTCTTGCGGTGCTACTGGTCTTCTCGTTCAATGAATCACGCTTGATGGTGGACTGGCAAGGGTTCACGACGATTTGGTACCGCATCCTGCTTCAAGACCAGGGTTTGCTCGACGCACTGGCCAACAGTTTATGGGTTGGACTCTGCACGACAGTGCTTTCGCTCCTGCTTGGTGTCCCCGCTGGGGTGGGATTGGCGCGCCGTTCGTCTCACCGGCACATTGCCTTCGAGGTGTTGTTGTTGCTACCGCTCGTGGTGCCAGAGATCATCCTGGCGGTGGCTTTCGCCGGTCTCTATGGATTCGCCAAACTGCGCCTTGGTTTTGGGACGATTTTGGTCACCCATGTCGCCTTCAGCCTTTCCTACGTGGTTTTCATGGTGCGCTCGCGCATGGCCCGGCTCAATCCATCGCTGGTCGAAGCTGCGATGGACCTGGGCGCAGGCCCCTGCCAAGTGTTTTTCAGAGTGATCCTGCCCTTCCTGGCGCCAGCCGTGCTGGCTTCGTCTCTCATGGTCTTCACCATCTCGCTTGACGACTACGTCATCACCTCGTTTGTCGCGGGAGCAGGTAACACGACCTTGCCTCTTCAGATCTACTCGATGGCCAAGGAGGGACTGACACCGGAGATCAACGCCGTCTGTACCCTGTTGATGGGGGTAACGGTGGCGATGGCCTTGGCAGCCCATTGGGCACAGCGTGCCGCCGTGTCGTGGCGCAAGATGGCACCGGTCTTGCTGCTGATCGCCGCAGCCGCCATCGTCCCACTCGGCTGGCGCCGTTGGACAACGGCGGGACACGATCAGGTTCTCAATCTTTACATCTGGTCAGGCTATCTCGCACCTGACACGCTTAAGGTCTTCGAGCAGCGATTTCAGGCACGAGTGCAATGCGATCTCTACGACTCGGTGGAAGCTATGCTGGCGAAACTTCAGAGCGGTAACGCTGGGTACGATGTCGTGGTTCCCTCCGACTATGCGGTCCAGATCTTGCAACGACGCGGACGGCTAAGCCCCTTGAACAGGAGCCAAATCCCCAACCTGGAGCAGAACCTCGACCCGCAGTTTCTCGGACGGCCGTTCGACCCGGAGAACCGGTATTCCGTTCCCTACACCTGGGGTGCCACCGGAATTGGGTACCGCAAGGACCGGGTCGGGACGATCCCTGGCGGCTGGGAAGCGTTGTGGGAAGAGCGATTCCGAGGGAAGATTGTTATGCTGGATGATATGAGGGAGAACTTCGGCGCAGCGCTCAAGCTATCGGGATTTTCCATCAACAGCCGTAATCGCGCGGAACTGGAGGCGGCGAAGACGCTGCTGGAGAAACAGAAACCCTTGTTGCAGGCCTATAACAGCTCAAACTTCCAAGAGCTGCTGGTCTCCGGCGACGCCTGGCTGGTGCAAGGCTGGAACGGGCAGATTGCCAAAGCCATTCGCGACAACCCGGCTATCGGCTTCCTGCTGCCAAGGCAAGGTACAACGGTCTTTATCGACTCGTTCTGCATTCCAGCCAATGCAGCTCACAAAGCCTTGGCACACCAGTTCATCAACTACATGCTCGAGCCTGAGACAGCCGCTGCCGTCGTCAAAGCCACGGGCTACAACGTGGCCAATCGCGCGGCCCGTCCCTACCTCAGCAAGGCCCTGTTGAACAACCCTGCCCTGTTTCCGGATTCCGGGAGCCTCGAAAAGTGCGAGATGCTGCAAGACATCGGCGAAGCCACATTGCTGGTTGACCGCTTATGGACCGAGGTCAGGTCAAAATAGTATGGCTGGCAGGCGTCAGCGTGAGCTGTCGCTGAGCGCAAGCTGCCGCGGGTGCAACGCCCGTCCAATTGACATGATTGGAATCCGATGAATTCTTTCCTCGTTCTCTTCGCCACTTTCTATTCTGCCCAGCACCTGCTCGATTCCTGGCTGACCGGGCTTAACATCGCGCATGTGCGCCGGCATCAAGACACAATCCCTCCCTACTTTCGGGACAAGATCGATGGGGCTGCTTATGGGAAAAGCATCGCCTACACGATCGAGAAAGCGAGATTCGGTCTGGTAGTGTCGTGGCTGCAAATCCCCATCTTCTGGTACCTGATTCTGAGCGGTTTCTACGGCAAGGTCGACTTGACGATTCGTTCCCTGGAGTATGGACCGGTGATCACCGGACTCGCCTACCTTGCCTCGGTCGCGGCCGTCTTTCTCGCGATTTCCGTTCCCTTTGGCCTCTACTCGACGTTCGTGATTGAGCAGAAGTACGGCTTCAATCGAATGACGTTCCAACTGTGGCTCTTCGATCTCCTGAAGAGCGTCCTCCTTTCCATTGTGATCGGCGGCCCCGTTTTGGCTGCGATGCTTTGGTTCATGGACAGCCATCTGCGCGGCGTGTGGTGGCTCTACACCTGGACCCTTCTGTCGCTGGTGCAGATCTTCATCGCCGCGGTTTTTCCAGTCTTTCTGCTGCCGCTCTTCAACAAGCTCACGCCGCTCGAGGATGGCCACCTGAAGCAGGAGATCCTGGGGCTGGCGCGAAAAATCAACTTCCGCCTGTCGGGAATCTACACGATGGACGGGTCAAAGCGTTCCACCCATTCGAACGCCTTTTTCGCAGGGCTAGGCAAGCTGCGCCGCATCGTGCTTTTCGATACGTTGGTGAAGTCACTCACAGAGCTCGAGCTACTGGCCGTGCTGGCCCACGAAATGGGGCACAACGTGAAGAAGCACGTTCGCACGGGTCTGATCGTCTCTTCGGCCACCTCGCTGGCAGGCCTGTATGTCCTGTCTCTGTTGGTCCATCAGCCTTGGTTCTATGGAGCCTTTCAGTTTACCCATCCGTCTGCCCATGCTGCGGTGTTGATTTTCATGAAGACCGCAGGCTCCTTTACCCACTTTTTCTCTCCGCTGATGTCGATTCTCTCTCGCAAGCACGAATACGAAGCCGACCGCTTTGCCGTTGAGGTGATGGCCCAACCCCAGCCGATGATCGAGGGCTTGGCCAAACTGACGCGCGATAACCTTGCGAACCTGACACCACACCCGTGGTATAGCTTCTTCTACTACTCGCATCCGACCGTTATGGAACGTATTCGGGCTTTGGAGAAGCCGGATGTTGCCAAAGTCCCATAGCTCATTTCGACCGATTTGGAGCCCTTGCCGATTCGAGGGTCGTGTCTTGGCCTAGCCGAACGGTTCAGTAGTCCGGCCGCGAGAGAGATCGGAGTTTGACAGAGGCCTGCTTGGCGGGGATTTGAATTGTTATTTACGGTTATAACAGGTTATCCTTGTTGAGGAAGGAATTTCCATGGCACCTACCCTCACAAAGGACCTCAAAGTTGCTGATGAATGTTGGATCGCGTTGGCACTGCTTCATCGAGAGCATCCCGAACGCACGTCGTTTTCGGCACGCGAGATCCTCGAGCGCCTTGATCACGAAAGAGCTCATCCAGAACATCGTGCGGGAATTCAGGTTCACATCTACCTGCACAATGTCGCCAATCTGCGTCCAAATTCCGCGCGATATCGCATGTTCTACCGCCTCACGGACGGAACCTACCGGTTATTTCATCCCGGCGACGCCGCTCATCCGGATCGTCGAGGCAAGACCAAACCGTCCCTGCATAGTTTGCCGGATCGTTATCGCGAGCTGCTTAGATGGTATGACCGCGAATACTGCGCCCCACGGTCGAGGACTGTGGCGTCTCTCGAGCGCGACCCGATTTTGAGTGCGCGAGGTCTCGGTCGGGAAATCTGGATCGACACCGAAGCCGACGCCTTTGTGCGCAAGTTGCGGTCGGGCTGGAAGGTCAATGAAGCCAGCCGCGAAAAAGGACGTCTGAGGCGTTCCAATCCACGGGAATGATCCATTGCCACGCCACTGCTCGGAAGCAAGTCGCGTTGAGCGACGAGCCGGCTTCAACAAGACTGCGGAGGGTGGCCTGCTGCACAAAGGAATGACGACAGAAGTCGCCGAAACGGCTGGTCGAGGGCGCCCTGGCTAGAGTTTTTTGGGATACCAACCTCTTTGTCTACCTTTTCGAAGACCACCCCACGCTTGCTGAACAGGTCGAGAGGGTGCGCCTTCGAATGATCGAAAGAGGCGATCGACTCGTCACCAGCACTTTGACGATTGGAGAGATTCTTGTTAGACCGGTTCGAGCAGGCCGCGCGGACCTCGAGGACCGTTACAAACAGCTGTTGCGGCCTCCCACGGTTACCGCACTTCCATTCGATGAGGTCGCGGCCATTCAATATGCCCAGATCAGAAAGGATCCAGCAATCAAGCCACCGGATGCAATTCAGCTGGCGTGCGCCGCGGCTGCCGAAACAGATCTCTTCATAACAAACGATGATCGGCTGAGCCGCAAGGTCGTTGCTGGAATTCAGTTCATCGTCAGTCTTGAGAACGTCCCGCTTTGAAGCCCCTCACGTCCGGGCGGCGTTGACGGTTGGAGCGTCCCGAAAACCATGCGGAGGCCGGCTCAGCGAAAGCCAGCCGCTCAGTGACGCTTTTCTCTCAAGCACCCGGCCTGCCCATCACAAAGCGATAAAAGATCTCAGCGCAAGCAACCACGTCTTCGGCAACAACAAACTCTTCCAGCGAATGGAGTCCTTCGCCACGCGGGCCAAAAATCGCCACCGGGATGCCCGCCTCTGACAGGAGCGCTGCGTCAGTCCAAAACGAAGCAGTACCCCACTCGACCCTTCCCAGGCGCGCTTGTGCCGCGTCGAAGAAGCGCCGCAAACTCGGCTGTTGACGATCAACCTCCAGAGGTGCGCGCGAAACCACTAGACGGCCCTGAGCTCGAAAGCGCGAGTCGCTTTGCCGAAGCTTCCCCAGGATCGTGTCCAGTTCGGCCTCGACAACGGCATCGCTTTCAGCCGGAATGGTGCGCCGTTCGTACTTGAGAACACATCGGTCGGGATAGCTGCTCCACTCCCTTCCGCCTTCAATCAGCGAGGCATGCAGCGAGCCCGTGCCGAGCAGCGCGTGTGGCGGACCCGATTGCAAGCGCTGCTCTAACAGCTCCAAGGCATCGAGGACCTTGCCCATCGCACATATGGCATCGACACCGGCTCGCGGCCTGCTGCCGTGAGCGGCGACGCCTTCGGTCGTCACCTCCAGCCAGGCGAATCCCTTGTGGGCGCTGCAGACTTTTAAATCCGTGGGTTCGGCCACCAAGGCAAAATCGAACGGAGAGCCCACCGCCCAATTTTGAAGGAAATGTCGCGTTCCGAGGCTTAAATCCTCCTCATCGGCCACGCCCGCGAAAACAACTTCACCCGAAAGCCATTCCCGGAGGTTGTGGATCGCAATGAGTGCCGCGGCGGCTGCGGCGAGTCCTGCTTTCATATCGAGCGCACCACGGCCGAAGATTTTCCCATCTCTCTCGATCGCGGCAAAAGGAGCGGTCATTCCTGCGGCACTCACGGTGTCGAGGTGCCCATTCAGCAGCAACCGAGGTCCGGGACGCGCGCCCCGAGCGCTTGCCACGACGTTGAACCGGCCTGGGCAAATCTCTTCCAGCCTCGAGGCAATGCCTTCGGCTTGGAACAGCGATAAGAGGTATTCGGCGATGCGCCGTTCGCCAGCTCCACCGGGAACCAAAGTCGGGTTGACAGACTCGATCTCGATGAGTGACTTGAGAATGCTCAGGCTACGCTGGAAGGTCGACCGTGGTTCCATCGGCGTAGAGTATACGAGACCCGCTGCAGCGCGGTTAATCATTTGTAAATCCGGCCCGCGCCGCTACAATGCGGCCCAACAAGGAGAGTCTTGATCTATGCCCGCAACCTTTAAGGCCGCCGTTTTGGAAGAATTCAGAACTCCGATTGCAGTGCGCGAGTTTCCGCTGCTGCAATCTGTCGAACCGGCGGGGGTTCTGGTTCGTGTTCAGATGGCCGGGGTGTGCGGCACCGATGTCCACCTGTGGAAAGGACAACTGTCGATTCCCCGTCCTAACATTCTGGGCCACGAAACGGTCGGCATCATCGAGCAGTGTGGCGAAGCGCTGCAGCACGACTGGCATGGCCTGCCGCTTCGAAAAGGAGACCGGATTACCTGGAGCTCTTCGCTGGCTTGCGGCCACTGCTTCTACTGCAAAGAGAAACGACAGCCAACCCGCTGCCTGAATCGCAAAGCCTACGGCATCTCTTATAACTGCAACGAACCGCCTCACTGCAGCGGGGGTTACGCCGAGTTTATTTACCTGCGCCCCGGCACGGCCATCTTCAAACTGGACGACCCGTTGTCGACCGAGCGCGTGATCGGCGCCGGCTGCGCCTTGGTCACCGCCATTCACGGCATTGAACGCCTGGGGATGAACTGGGGCGACGTCGTCGTGATTCAGGGCGCAGGGCCAGTGGGGCTGGCGGCATTGGCCGTGGCGCTCGGCCACGGGGCCAGCCGCGTGATCCTCATTGGCGGGCCCGAAGCACGGCTCAAGACGGCGCGAAGGTTTGGCGCCGCTGAGTGCCTGGATATCGAAGCACTGCCTTCCGCCGAGAAGCGCATTCAGCGGGTGCGCGAGCTAACGCGAGGTTATGGCGCAGACGTGGTGATCGAATGCGTCGGTTCGCCGGAAGTCGTTCCGGAAGCCATCGAAATGTGCCGTGACGGCGCCAAGCTTCTGGTGCTCGGACACTACGGAGATGCCGGCGAAGTTTCGATCAACCCCCATCACATCACACGAAAGCAACTTCAGCTCCAAGGCTCCTGGGGCAGCGAACCTCGGCATATGGCACAGGCATTGGAGTTTCTTCGCGATCGAGGCGACCATTTTCCTTTCGAGGAACTCGTGACCCACCGGTTTTCACTCGAGCGCGCGATGGAAGCCATCGAGACGACGCAGCGTTGGCAATCGACTAAGAGCGTCGTTGTGCCCTAGACTGCAATTCCAAACCTGCCAGACCTTCAGGGATGCACGCTGCCCGACAAGTCCCTGGCGGCCGCAGCCCGTGAAGCTGTGAACAAATCGATTTTCCGGCACGGGAACTTTCGTTTCGACCGGTTTTTGTTGAAAACCGGTCAGGTCGAATTGGATTGTGAAAGGTTCAGAGCATGTTGTTCACTTCCCTGGCCCCCGTTGGGCCC
>VFZK01000126.1 GCA_016871215.1 Acidimicrobiia bacterium
GACCTGAACGCTGCACTCCAAGAGCGCGCGCCTGGGACGGTTGCGAAGCAGTCTTGGACTGCGGCAGTCTTCTGCCGCTTTCGGACAGTAACAGGGATTTGAATCTTTATCGTCACTAGTTGATGCGCTGCGAATGATGAGCTGATATCCTTTCCGCTGCCTCAACTGAAGCATCCTGCCATTTGTTTTCTACTCACCGAAAAAACCATGGTCGACGCGAATCTGAACGAACTCTTGAACCGCGTTTCAGAGCTGGTCGACTTGAATCATTGCCGCCAGGTAGACGAACGTCAGCGATGAACAAAGCTTCTCACAGGGCAAGAGCTGTGCTCATCGCTCCACGCTTGGAACTTGTTCCAAGACGTCCGGGAGAGGGATCACGAATAAGAAATGGGAGAGGAGCGGATCGCCATGAAGAATGACCGAAGAGACTTCCTGAAAGCTTCGCTAGGAGCGGTGGGGGCGACATCGGCGCTTCACGCCAGCAGTTTGACTAGCGCTGGCGCGCCGACCGACGGCAAAGGCCGCAGCCAGCCGCCTTTCCGGCTGATCTGGGAAGCGGAGTGGAACGACATGCCTTGCGCCGACTATCCGCTGACCAAGGAGCGTTGGGTCGAAGAGTGCATTCGACCGCTGATGAGCACTCAGGTAGACACCCTGCTCTACAATCTCTGCTCCAGCGATGGCTATGTCTGCGAGCTGAAGAGCGGTGAGCTGTTGATGGACCACTTCGACCAGTTAGGCGATGCCTGGGTCTGGCGCTACCGAGAGAATACCAAGAGGCTGATCGAAGCCGATGCCAATCCTCCCAAGCTGGCGGTCGAGTACGGCCATCGGTTGGGGTTGAAAGTCATCCCGATTGTGCGGATGAACGATCCGCACGACCAGTTCTTCAGATACGAAGTGAGCCGCTTCAAGAAGCAGAATCCTCATCTGCTGCTTGGTTATGGCAAATATCCCATCAACTGGGAGACCGGGTTCAAAGGGCTGCCTCCGGAGCTCAAGAAGGGGATCGACTCCTTCACCTGGGGTATGTTCGACTTCGCGCACAAGGAGGTTCGCGATCACAAGCTGGCCATTATCGAGGAATTTATCACGCGCTGGGACAACGACGGCATCTCGCTGGATTTCGATCGCGATCCGCGCTATTTCAAGGAATACGGCAAGGCGGAGAACGCCGCCTTGATGACTGGACTGATGCGCCAGATCAAAGCCATCCTTGACCGTACCGGACAGCAACGCGGACGGAAGCTGTATTTTCACGTACGGGTCATTCCTAAGATTCAAGCCTGCTACGATCGAGGTTTGGACGTTGTGACGTGGGTGAAAGAAGGGCTGGTCGACGCCATTACGCCGGGTTGCGGCTACATCACCGTGAGCCTGGATCTGAAGCCCTGGTTAGAGCTGATCGCCGGCAAGAATTGTTGGATCTATCCAAGCATCAATCATTGGCGGACGACGGAGGAAACGCGAGCTTGGGCAATGCTGATGTATCAGCGAGGCGCGCACGGTGTGAATCTGTTTAACTATGGGCACCTGTTGTTTGGGCACAACGCCAAGACACCGCCCCAGGCGGAGAGACAAAACACGATCTGGTTTTCCGAAGCTCACCCTGACTACTATCGCGTGCTGCACGAAATTCGAGAGATCCAGAGCTTCGAGTTCAAGAACAAGCGCTACGTGCTGGAGTCTGTGCCGCACGAAGCGGGTCTCGAGGGCAACGCCGGCAAGGCAGCCCGCGACTATCGGGCGATCGGAGACATTGTCTTGCCCGTACAGCTGGCACCGGGAAAACATCGAGTGGGATTCGGCTTCGCTGATGACCTGGAGAAAGCCCGCCGGCAAGGTGCGACGCCACAAGTCACCTTACGGCTGAAAATTGCCAACTACACGCCGCCCGACGAGCTGGACGTAAGCATCAATGGAAGTGTTCTGCGACGCCAAACCCGCCAAACTCGGGCGGTGTTCATCATGAACAACGACACATGGGTGACCTATCCGGTCCCTGAAGAGCTGTTGCGCCTGGGCGACAATGCTGTCGAGATCGATGTGCGAAAGTTGAATCCTCAGATGTCCGAAAACCCGGTGCTCAAGAACATGGAGATTCTGGTGGAATACGACGCCGGACTGGCAGCAGCGCACGCATAGGCAAACTGTTTTAGGCAGAAACAAACCGTCATGACGCAAAGACCGCCATGGCGGCGGGAGAATCTTCTAGGGGAAAGCAAGAAGTGTGCAATTTCCCGAGACACGCTTGTGACTTGCTTTTGGCTGCAGTCGAACCCACGACCCTTCTTGGCGCTCTTCGCGTCTTGTCGGTCCCTTTTTGGCGGTTCGGTTCCGGCTATAGTCAATGACCTAAGGTAACCCTCGAATTCTGAAAAGGAGAATCGATCGATGATTCAGCAACCTAGCTTCGTTTCAGAAGCTCCTAACCGTCGTCAGTTCTTTGGCCGCCTGGCTTCTGTTGGCCTTTGCTTGTCCACCAGAGGGCTCGAACCGCTTTGGGCAGGCGCATTGACCGAAGCCGCAGATTCGCGACTCGTCTTCGACGACTTGAAGTCGTGGCAGTCACACCCGCAGCTTCGGCGATTGGAGGTGGCTTTTCGGTTTCTGCAGAGGACTGATTTGAAGACGCTGGCAGCTGGCAAGCACGTCATCGACGCAAAGGCCTATGGTTTGGTGGACAAGTCCCCTTCCAATCCGCCGGAAAAGTCCGAGTTTGAAGCCCATCGAAAGTACATCGATGTGCACTACGTGCTGTCAGGCCAGGCCATGACGGGGTTTGCGCCGGTCGAGAAACTCACCGTCACCAAGCCCTACGACGAAAAGACCGACGCGGCAAGCTACGCAGTTCCCAAGAGTTTCTCCAAACTGAAGATGCTGCCGGGAAAGTTTGCCGTCTTTTTTCCAGGAGGCGGCCATATGCCGTGGTGCCACTTGGATGGTCCGCACGACGTGCACAGGGTTGTTGTGAAAGTCGAGCACGATTATGGGCTGACGCAGTGAGTGTTGAGTTACGGCTTCTGCAACCAGCGCAGCACTGGAGTTGGTACACTTGCTGCGCCGACAATCGTGTGACGCTCAGGCGCTTGTAGTGCCGCACGCCAGTGCGGCCATGTGAAGCACTGGCGTGCTTCACTACCAACGCGGGCGGCACCAGCAAGCAGGCTTGCTCAAGACTGGCGCACTCCACGACGCTGCGCATCACGGCAACCTCGCTGTGGAGAATCGGGTTTTCCGCTGGAGTTGGCTCAGGAGTTAGCGAATGATGACAAACGAAAGATTGAAGCAGTTCTTCCAACATCGACCGTTGACCGAAGACCAGTTGCAGGCTTATGCCGAGAATGGGTATCACCGCTATGGCCCGATCCTCACGATTTCTGGACTAGAGGAAATGCGCCGTCAATGCATGGCAGCCTGGGAGGCTGAGAAGGAGGGTTTCGATCCGAACAAAACCTGGCTGGAAAACGCTTTGCTTGTCAACATCCACCACAAGGCCTCCATCGTTCGCGACTATTACTTTGCGGGGCCACTAGTCGATGTCGCCCAGCAAATCATCGGCGCGAACATTAAGGGAGCGACCAGCCAGCTTACGTTCAAGATGAAAGGGAACACCCGGCCCTTTCTCTGGCACCAGGACAACGGTTACGGCGAGCTCGATCCCTACAATGCCATTTCCTGCCTGACGGCTCTGGACGACACCGATGAGGAAAACGGCTGCCTCTGGTTGATTCCCGGGAGCAACAAAGAAGGACAGCGAAAGCACGAACAGCGCCAGAACGCGGTCGACCCCAAGTATAAGATGGAGCTGAAGACGGAGGTCGACGAATCGAAGGCGGTTCCGATGCCGATGAAAGCCGGTGACTGCCTGTTCTTCAGCTGTTGGACTGTGCACAAATCTGAAGGCAATTTGTCGAATCGTGATCGGCGCATCCTCTTTCTCCGCTACGCCGACGCCGATGCAGTCGAGGTCTATAACGACCGCAAGCCGCGTCTGGGCCGCCTGTTGCGAGGAAGCACACGCTTCGAAGAGGTAAGACAGTTCGAGCATGACCTGTAGAGTCGACGGCCATGTCAAATTCGGAAGCGCTCTCTGTCGCCGGCTCCGCATTCGTAGCGAAGCACGCTAGCCGCTCGGCTCAAAGCGCCAGAGGGCTGGCGCACTCCAAAACTGGCGTACCTCCCAGATGCTGCCAGCCTCGCGCCAGCGTCTTGGAGTGCGGCCGTCTTCTGCCGCTCTCCTATCTGACGGGCGAAGGATCGCTCTGGTGCCCTGGGCTTGCGGGCTCCGTGGGGACAGGGTGAGACTGGACTCAAATTGCCAAAGAAGGCCTTGTGCCAGTGGAAGGCCTCCGGCAGCTGCCGCCCGCAGGAAACACCTGGCCGATGCGAAATGTCGAAACTCCAGGGAAGCACGTCCGTGCTTCAGGGAGACCAGATTGTGCTGCACGTCCCAGTGGCGAACTCCAATCTGCCTTGAAAGGATAAACCCATGAGAGGTTCCAAGAGTTGGTTGCTTCTGTTGCTGGCAGGGTTTGTTTTTTCGAACTGTTCACAGCCTCGCAACGATACGGGTGCGCAAAGCCGAACAGCGCCGCTTTTCGAGCAACAGAATCTCTTCTCGGCTGGGGAGCACGGCTACACTCGTTTTCGCATTCCGGCGCTGGTGGTTTCCAGCAAAGGCACCATTCTGGCCTTCGCTGAAGCCAGAAAAGGTGGAGGCCATGACTGGGATGAAATCGATCTCGTCCTCAGGCGCAGCTTTGACCATGGAAGAACCTGGGAGGCGATGCAGGTCATCGCCGACGAAGGGACGCAGACGATGAATCAGCCCTGCCCGGTTTTGGACCGCGAAACGGGCACGCTCTGGCTGCCCTTCTGCAAAAACAACCAGCAGGTCTACGTGACAAAGAGTACCGACGATGGCGCGAGCTGGTCAGCTCCGGTGGAAATCACCAGCAGCGTCAAGGACCCGTCCTGGAAGTACCTGGGCGCGGGACCAGGGCATGGAATTCAGCTCAAGAGTGGCAGGCTGCTGATTCCCAGCTGGGGCGACACCTCGCCCGGACCGGTGACGTGGGGCGCGTCAGCCAACTGGGGTAAGGTGCAGTTCTCGTACGCGTTCTATAGCGATGATCACGGCGCAACCTGGAAGCGGGGCAATCCGTTAGACAGCGATCTGTCCGACGAGTGTGAGGTCGTCGAAACGTCCGATGGCAAGGTCTACATGAACATGCGGAGCCGCCAGGACAAGAGCTATCGGGCGTATGCCTGGAGTGAGGACGGAGGAATCACTTGGTCCAAGGTCCAGTTTGATGAGAGCCTGCCGGAACCCTCCTGCCAGGCAGGAATGGTGCGGTTTTCGAGCAAGCCCGAGTCGCAGAAAGACCGAGTGTTGCTGTCTCATCCCGCCAGCCGAATTGACCGATCGCGGCTCACGCTCCGTTTGAGTTATGACGAATGCCATACCTGGCCTGTCTCGAAACTTGTGGACGAAGGGAGGTCGGCTTATTCCGATCTCGCCGTGGCAGCCGATCAGACGATTCTCTGCCTCTACGAGTCGGACCGAGCTGCTTCCCCAACCGCGCGGAGGGCGCTCACTCTGGCCCGTCTCAATCTTGCCTGGTTGACGGACGGTGCAGACTCTCCGTAAGCTTACGGCGTATTTTGTGTTCGGCTGTGAGAACTCGGGAAGACGAGCCTCTCTCGCAATCTCGGGCAGCTTCTCAATCTTTCAAAGCCATCATGGCACGAGAACAGAAGCTGCAAAGAATTGTAGCGGCGCTCTGTGAGCGCCGTTCCCGCTGTTGAAGGGAAACGACACTAGCGGTCGCAGACTGCCGCTACCGCCAATCTTCACAGCTCCCCAC
Source organism: Acidimicrobiia bacterium (assembly GCA_016871215.1). Classification (GTDB taxonomy): domain Bacteria; phylum Acidobacteriota; class Terriglobia; order Versatilivoradales; family Versatilivoraceae; genus VFZK01. The sequence continues at coordinate 5,874 of VFZK01000126.1, forward strand.
GCTGAGGGGTGAACTTGATACCAGCCAACAAAGGCCCCTCTTCCACATCGCTCTCGCGCCGCACATGGTTGACAACCTTGTCTCGGAGCCTGATTCTTTCGGGGACTCAGGTTCTCTCTGGAGGGACTTTCGGGCGAAGAGCGGCACTCTGGCCTCAGACGGACCGCCCTCTGCGCGTCGACGAGTCGTCGGCCAAAGTGGTGCCCGGAACGCCAGGATCCACAGAGGACGCGATCACCCCCGTCGGCCAGTTCTACCTTCGCAATCATCACGAAGAACCCAAGCTAACCTTGGCTTCCTGGAAGCTAAAGATTGAAGGCAAGGTGGCCAGGCCATTGCAGCTTACGTTCAGCGATCTTCTGGAGGCCCCGGTCACGAAGCTGGAGGCGGTGCTGGAGTGCGCAGGCAACGGCGCCACGACCGGTGTTCTGGTCGCGTGCGGGTACTGGGAAGGCGCTTCCCTGTCGCACTTCTTGAAGCAAGCCGCTCCGGAGCCAAATGCCGACCGGATCATGCTTGTAGGCTCTGACCAGGGACACCTCCTGGAGGGCGAGACATCGTATCCGTACGCGAGGATCGCCTCTCTAGAGCAAGGCTTGTCTCCCGAAGCGATGGTCGCCTTTCGACTCAATGACCAGTTCCTGCCACGCCGGCACGGATTCCCGGCCAGAGCTCTCTTCCCTGGCCTGTACGCCATGAATTCCGTGAAGTGGCTGGAACGGGTCGTAGTGCTGGGACCACAGGACTGGCCTGCAGCTTTCTACTCGAGCGGGATGGACCTGCTTTACGTGCGAACGTTCAACGATCCTGCTGCCTCCAGCGGCACGAATCGTGTTTCTGACGTCCTCATCAAATCTCAGATTGTGTCGCCGGCACCTGGAGCTCGCATCGCCGCTGGCCCGCATGCGATCTGGGGTTTCGCCTGGGCCGGGAAACATACCGTACGATCGGTACAGACAAGCGTCGATGGTGGCAAGCACTGGCAGGAGGCCGCACTTCAGGGTGCCTCAAGGCCATTTGGCTGGGTCAAGTGGAGCTTTGCCTGGCAAGCATCGAGAGGCGAGCATGCGCTGATGTGCCGTGCGCAGGACAGTGCAGGAAACTGGCAACCTCTGGAGCGCGACCCGAATCGCCGCGACGGATATGAGCTAAACTGGTGCGCTCCTGTCAACTGCTCGGCAAGGTAATCTCGGACCGCGGCGAACTTGTGGCAGCCAATCACGGCGGCCAGAACTGCCCACGACCACCGCGAGCGGCGCGGTGATCGTGGCTGCCGATGCGGGAACGTCAAGGGATCAGCCTTTGGCTGGCTAGTGCTCAACTCAAACAAGGAGTTCTCAAACCCGTGAACAAATCCTCCAAATCTTCAACGAAGAAAAAACCGGGCAGTCGTTCCGTTTCCAAGAAGCCAGCGGTCGCGAAGAGAGCCAGGGCAGCCGTTGCTTCAGCTGCCATTGTGGGGTCGGCCAGCAAGTCAGGTTCGCGCCGCCCCGTCATCGGTGAAGGCGCACACCGGTACGAAGTCATCCATGACTGGGGTGAACTGCCAAGCCACATCAAATTCGGGAACACCCATGGCGTCTGTGAAGATTCGCAAGGGAACATCTATGTGCATCACACGGTGCACGACACCAGCGAGAGCCACGACACCATGGTGGTTTTCGATTCTCGGGGAAAGTTCGTCCGGTCGTGGGGAAAGCAGTTTAAGGGCGGCGCTCATGGTTTGCATCTTCGCAAAGAAGGACGCCAGGAGTTTCTCTACTTGTGCGACACGGTACGCGCCGTTGTCACCAAGACGACGCTCAAAGGAGAGGTGGTCTGGGCACTGGAGTATCCGAAGGACTCGGAGCCCTACGGAGCCGCTCTGCGTCGCGGCGAGCCGCTCAAGTACAGCCCGACAAATCTGGCCATTGCGCCCAACTGGGACATCTACGTTGCCGACGGATACGGATCCAGCTACATCAATCAGTACAGCAGCAAGGCTGAATTCATCCGAACTTTTGGAGGACTGGGAAGCGAGGCCGGCCAATTGTCGTGTCCGCATGGCATTTGGGTGGATACGCGCGGCAAGACGCCGGTCCTGGTTGTCGCCGATCGTGCGAACCACCGCATCCAAAACTTCACCCTCGCCGGAGAACATCTCGGCTTCGTGCCGGGAACGAATCTGCCTTGTCATTTTCACGAACGGAACGGGACTGTCGTCATTCCCGATCTGGGAGCGCGCGTCACACTGCTGGACGCGGAGAACAAGGTCATCCTGCATCTGGGCGAAGATCCTACGGGCAATTGGAGAGAGCTCCGCCGTCAACCTCGGGAACAGTTTCTACCCGGGAAATTTATCTGCCCGCACGGCGCCTGTTTCGACCACGAAGGCAACATTTTCGTGGCTGAATGGGTCGAGATTGGACGAGTGACCAAGCTCCGCGCGCTGGAGCGCTAGCCCTCTGGGAAGCCGACACGCACTGGCAAGGCGTTCATCGCCCGCCTTGCCTATGGCGCGCACATCCAGCGAGGGCTTCGCGTCAAGCCCATGCCAGCTCGCGCGATGCGAGAGCAGCTACGTGCTTCCAGAGAAACCCGAAGGAGCGCCAGCCCGGGGGTAGAACCGTGAAGAAAGTTGTCGTTACCGGGGCCAAAGGAAACACCGGAGTCTCCATTGTCAAGATCTTGCGGCAATCCGGCTACCACGTCGTCGGGATCGATGTGAAACCGGCGGACTTCTGGGAACAGGATTATCATGTCGCCGATCTGGAAGATGGCGCTTCGCTGCACGATATCTGTTCCGGCGCTTTCGCGATCGTCCACTTCGGTAGTTTCCCAACCGACTCGCAGACCTCCTGGGAGAAGGCTTACCGGAACCTGGCTCTGGGTGGGTTTCACGTACTGCAAGCCGCAGCGAACTTGGGAATCAGGCGCGTCGTGATGGCTTCAAGTCCCGAAATCTATGGGTTGCCGGGTTCCTTGAAGTACCTGCCCATCGACGAAGACCACCCACAACGACCTCGATCGATCTATGGAGCGGTGAAGCAAACTCTGGAAGCGCTGGCCCAAAACTATGCGCGCTGGCACGGCATGACCGTCGCGAGCCTGAGGACACTGCGGATCGTCTACGAAGGATCTTACGAATGGCGTTTTCGCCGCTTCACGGTCTCAGACGAAGCTGCAGCTCCCGACCTGTGGGCCTACGTCGATGCCAGAGATGTCGCCACCGCTTGCAAAGCTGCCTTGGAAGCGGAAATAGAAGGACACGAGGCGTTCGTCATCGCCGCTTCGGACGTTTGTGTCGAGACGCCGACCCGGCAGCTCTTGCAACGTTTTTATCCCGCGATGGAAGAGATTCGGGCTGAACTCGCTGGCCAGGCAGGACTCTACTCAACCGCCAAAGCTGAAAGGCTTCTGAAGTGGAAGCCTCAACACCATTGGAAGTCGATGGCTGCGGAGAGCGAGCAGAATAAACGATCCTGACGATGCCGCAGGGGCTCAATTCGGCATCCCTCAAAGGAGACGACCATGCAAGAGCGAAAGGTTTACTTTAACGGCGAATACGTTTCGGAGCAGGAAGCTCGAGTCTCTATTTTCGACTGTGCTCTGATGTTTGGAGACATGGTGTTCGACATGACGCGAACCTACCGGCAAAAGCCTTTCAGGCTTCGCGAGCACCTGGAGCGGATTTACGCCGGCTTGAAGTATCTGGAAATCAATTGTGGGATGAGTCTGGAAGAGATGGAACGAGCGACGTTGCAGACGTTGGAACTGAACCTTCCCGCCGTCGATGGCGCCGACGTTCAGATCATGCACAACATTTCGCGCGGCCCGCTGCCCATGTACAAGACCGTCTTCGGCGGCGCGCTTCGTCCCACCGTCACCATCAACTGCTGGCCGTTTTGGTGGCACCTGGCAGGAAACGCACCGTTGTATCGGTCCGGTGTCAACGCGGTGATCACCGCGCAACGCTCGGTTCCCGCGTATCTCATCGATCCGAAAGTCAAGAACCGCAGCCGTATGTTCTACCAGATGGCGAACCTGCTGGCCCAGAAGGCCAACCCGCCCGGCTGGCCGCTGCTGACCGACGACCAGGGATTGATCACAGAAGGCAGCGGCTGGAACTTTTTTATTGTTCGCAAAGGGCGCGTCCTGACGCCGCCTGGAAGAAACATCCTGCTCGGCATCACGCGCGGCGCGGTCCTGGAACTGCTGGCAAAGCTGGCGATTCCGACGAGCGAAGAAGATTTCGGAATGTACGAGGTTGTGAACGCGGATGAAGCTTTCTGCACAGCGACCTCATTTGCCGTCATGCCCTGTACCCGGATCAACGGGCAGCCGATCGGCAGCGGCCAGCCGGGCGAGCTGACGCGAAAACTGATCGCAGCTTGGAGCGAAATGGTAAAAGTCGACATCATCGCCCAGGCGGATGCGTATGCGGAGAAAGTGAAAGAAATGGAGCTGGCGGCCGCAGCCGCACGCTAGTTGGTTTAGGGTGGAGGCAGGGCGGGCTGTCCACGCGCTGTCCCCAGCCCGCCGTTAGATGGGACGCGCACACAGCGGCGCGCTGAGGACATCGCGCCCTACCTCATCCTCCGTCTGGTCGCTCGGGGGGCTGCGGCTGTTGCCCTGGCGCAAACTGAAAGGAGAGTTCATCATGTGGTATCGGACACGCCGTGCCATCGGCTGGGCAGCGCTTTGTGGCGTCGCAGCTTTCTCGTTTCTGTTCGGCAGCACCCAGGCCAAAGACGGGCCTGAAGGACTCTCCGCTGTCGCGATACGGCGGGTTCATCCGGTTCTGATTCGCAATGAACGCAACGCACTGTTGCAGCTGGTTGTCGATGTGAAGCGCAGCGAGGCCGTTCGCTTGCAGTCTTTGACTTTTTCGCTGGGCGGTGCGGAGGCGTTAGGCGACCTGGAAGCGCTGGAAGTCATCGCCACTGGGGACAAATCGGAATTGATCGAGGGAACCCCGTTCGGCGCTGCGGCCGCGCCGTCGGTTCGAATCTCCTTCAAGGGCGATCAGACACTGCAACCCGGCGCCAACGTGTTCTGGCTTTCCTGCCGGCTGAAGCCCAATGCCAGCTTGTTGCGCAAGGTTGGCGCCGCGTGCGTTTCGGTTGGCACCACAGCAGGAAGGTTGACACCCCACGACTCGTCGCTTGGACGACGCCAGCGAATCGGGGTCGCGTTGCGCAAACACAACGACGACGGCGTGCACACCTATCGGATTCCCTCATTGACGACCAGCTCCCAGGGTACCCTGCTTTGCGTTTACGACATGCGCCGTCGCAAGTCACGCGACTTGCAAGAGGACATCGACATCGGGCTTAGCCGCAGCACCGATGGCGGCCAGTCGTGGGAGCCGCCACGCGTCATCATGGACATGGGTGAATACGGCGGCTTGCCTCAGGAGCAAAACGGCTGCAGTGACCCAGGCATTATTGTCGACCAGAAGACTGGCGAGATTTTTTGCTTTGCCGTGTGGATGTGGGGCAAGCCTGGCAAGCACCAATGGAGCGGAGACGGATCGGAGCCGGGTTACGAGATCGGCAAAAGCGCCCAAATCATGATGGTCCGCTCGAAAGATGATGGCTTGACCTGGACGAAGCCCGAGAACATGACCCGAAAGCTGAAGAAGGAGAGCTGGTGGCTGATGGCACCGACTCCTCAACAAGGCATCAACCTGGCTGATGGCACGCTCGTCATGCCCGTCGAAGGTCGTGACGAGACGGGAGAGAGTTTTGCGACGCTCATGATAAGCAAAGATCACGGTGCGACCTGGGCCGTCGGCAAGCCTGCCTTCAGCGGCGGCAACGAGTGCCAGGCAGCCCAGTTGAGCGATGGCTCGATCATGCTAAACATGCGAAACGACCATGAGAAGTATCGCGCGGTCTACGTTACCCAAGACCTGGGGCAAACCTGGCAGCCTCACCCAACCAATCGCAACACATTGATCGAACCGAACTGCAACGCCAGCCTCTATCGGGTGGACTACGGGAAAGGAAGCCAGAGGAAACAGATACTCCTTTTTTCGAACCCACGCTCGCAAGAGCGCCGGACGCATCAGACCATCCAAGTGAGCTTCGATGATGGCCGTAGCTGGCCGTCAAAATACCACTTGCTGCTGGATGAGGGCCGGGGACGCGGGTATCCAAGCATCACACGCGTTGACGACCAGCACGTGGGCATCGTCTACGAAGGCAGCCAAGCCGACCTTGTCTTCGAAAAGATTTCGCTGAACGAGCTGCTGAAACGCTGAGGTGTGCGCGCGGACTCAACGCAAGCAAGCGGCACGGTTTCGGCCCTGGAGGCCTGGACACTTGCGTATGCTCGTCGCCTATTCAGGTTTCTTCGGATCGAGCTTGCCGAATACTTGCTTGACAAAGTGGTTGCGTCGCAACCGATCGAGCAAGGCTTGCAAGTCATCGATCAGATCAGGCGATTGTAAGACTTGCGCAAACTGGCTAACCCAGTCAAGGACGCGGGTCAGGTTGACGTCAGGATGCGATTCGACCAAGAGCTCCACATCGACCATGTCCTGTGGGCGGTGAGCTACAGCCTTCATAATGATGAGGTCTTCGGGCCGGGGTAAACGCAGTTCCAATCCTTCGATCTGCGTACTGCGGGCCGAGGCAAGCATGTCTTCTTCAAATGGCATAGAAATAAACGAGACTTCCACGCCAATCGCTGTGGCTTCATGACGCAGCAACAGCACTCGGTTTCGCCGTGCAAAAGCCAGAGAATCAGGACGGCGTGGCGTCAATCCGTGTACCGCGGCCGTTGGCAGAAGTCGCTCGAGC
>VFZK01000127.1 GCA_016871215.1 Acidimicrobiia bacterium
ATCCGCGTCCTCCAGCGTCGCGCTTACGGACTGCACGATCAAGAATATCTACGCCTCAAAGTCCTTACATGCATGCTCCCAAAACTCTAACATGCTCATTTTTACCCACTCGATTTCCTGAAGAGGCCTTTTTCTTTGGCTCCTCTCAACTGAAGTTATCAGGAGCCAATTCTCTAGTTCATTACTTGCTCGTCATCCTCGAGCTAACTTCACGATGTTGTGACAATTCTCGGTCCTCGCGATGTTGTGAACTTTGTCAGATAAGCAATAGCCGAGCGCAATCTGTGGTTGAAATTTGTTGCGGTCGAAACACCGCATTCCTTCTGCGTTTCAAAGGCAGCCCAAGTCGGCTTGGCGGGTGTCACTTAGGCAAATGGTTTTCCGTGGAAATCCAGGCTAGCGATCCCAGACAGCGCGGAGCGGCAAACATCTCCGGCCGCACTGCCGCTATCGCTTGGCTGTGAGGCAGATCCCAAAGCAGAACGGCGCTGTGGCTTGGTGCCGAAAGCTTCCAAAGCCGTGACTCCAGCGCCTGCCTGAGATTTTGGCCCACGGCCAGCGAAGCCAGCGTGAGACCTAAGCTTGGCAAAACGCGGCCGCACCGCAGTCGCGCGCTGGGAAGGGCCGGCGCCGCGTGATGACGCCGCGCTGGCAGAGCAGCTCGGCCCAGCACTTTGTCTACTCCTTTTCCAGCGAAGCGCTGAGGATTTCTTCATCGTTCCGCGCCACGATTCGCCGGTTGGCATACGCTGGGTGCGACCAGTTGACGGCTCCCAGTTCACGTCGATTGCCGGACCGCGTGGTGGGCTTGATCAGCGCGGTCCGTCCAAGCTCCTGATAGCCTTTCGGAGAGAGCTTTGCCAGGATCAGCTCGCCGCGATCGTTGTTCACGAAAAACCGGTCCCCGTTTCTCACCAGAAATCCGGTGGCCCAGCGTGGTGCGGCCTTGCGTTCTGAACCAGAGCAGCGGCCTCCGACTCCTCGCCCGTTTCGCCCACTACCTCAATCCCCTCCCAGCGCTCAATCAAGGCCCGAAGCCCTGCTCGGAACAAACAATGCGGGTCGACGAGCTCCACGCGAATGGGCATCCCTATCGAAGCCATATCCCGATTTCCTGTCTGTCGCACACAACTTCTCCGATTCGCGCAGTCAAGGAGTGTCAGGCAACTTGACGCGGCAAGAAACTGCAGCTCAATGCCCAAAAGACGCAGAGACGGGGCGCAAGCTACTTCGAGGCTGAATCCTGTTGGCCTCAGTAGGTTGACTGGCATCGGGCTTCGCCAGGCAATCCTTCTGAGTTTCGCGGAAAGAGCAGAAGTTTCCCCATCTTCGGACAAGAGGTACCCTCTCTAGCCAGAGCACGGCAATAAGCCGAGCGCAGTGCGCCCAGCTAGGTTGGGCAGTTGCTTTCTCAACGTTTTTTCGGGGCGGCGGTCGCTAGCAATGGCCGACCATTGCTACTTTCCTGTAAGTCTGTAGAACGAGCTCTGCGGACTTCTTCCATGAGTAAAGTCGCGACTGCTCGATACCTCGTGCGATCAGTTCGGCTCGAAAGTTGGAATCGAATAGCAGGCGTTTCAGACCTTTGCAGATCTCGAATACGTTCTCAGGATTGACGAGAAGCGCGGCGTTGCCCATCACTTCCGGCAGCGAGGAGACATTTGATGTGAGAACCGGAGTTCCGTTTGCCATGGCCTCCAAGGGAGGAAGCCCAAAACCCTCGTATAGGGAAGGGAATACGAAGATCTCGGCGGACTTGTAGAAGACCTTCAGCGTTTCGTAGGGCACATAGCCGAAGAACCTGACGTCGTGCTGCACTCCGCTGCGAATAACGGTGCGGCGCAGAAACTGGTGCTTCGAAAGTTCGTCGCCGACGATAAAGAGCTTTAGATTCTTCCAGGCCTCGTTGTCTTTGAGCTCGGCTTTCAGTACGGAAAAGGCCTCAATGAGTCGGGCGATATTCTTGTGCGGCTTGATGTTGCCGGCGTAGAGCAGAAACAGGTCCTGGATCTGATACCGTTCCAGCACGCGTTTTTGCTCGTCCAGATCGCTGGGGAGCACTGCCCGCTCGTCGATTGCGTTATACACCACCGTGATCTTGTCCTCAGGAACCGAAAACAACCGGATGAGATCACGTTGCGTCGCCTCGGAAACGGTCAGAATATGGCTAGCCTGCTTGATCGACCGCCGGGTCGCCTTACGCGCCTGATCGTGAGCGGCTTTGGAGCTGGCGTAGTTCGGAAAAAGAATGTGCCCGCAGTCGTGAATCGTGATTACCGACTTGCAGCGAAGCATTCGCGGGGACCGGTAGTGGGGCGTGTGGAGGATGTCGATACCCAGCTTGCCGAGTCTGTAAGGAAGAACGAAGTCGTTCCAAAAGCCGCTGTTATGGGTCCGGTCGAAGAGAAAGGAGAAATTGGCAGGCAGTGCGCCTAGCTCCGACCGGTCCCGGTCGTGGCCAATGAGGAGGTACTCGCTTTGATGATCCAGCTGTGCCAGATTCAAAACGAGATTGTGAATGTAGGTTCCGATGCCAAAGTCATTGAGCTTGCGAACGTCGAAGGCGATCCTCATTCGGGTGTGGTCTCCCCATCGCCTGAGGCATCATCTGGCGTGTCCAGCTTCTCTCGAGCCAGCTTCTCGGGCAGGCTCAGTTCGCCGAACTCTTCTACCGGCTTGTCCTTCAGGACCCGTTCCATGAAGCGCATCCAGATGGGCAAAGCGGCCCGTGCCCCGGTTTCTCCCTTGCCTAGCGATCGCTTCTTGTCGTACCCGACCCACACGCCGCAGGTCAGCGACGGGGTAAAGCCGATGAACCAGGCGTCCGTGTAGTTATTCGTGGTTCCGGTTTTTCCTGCAATGGGGCGCTGAAGGCTCTTGGCTCGCTGGGCGGTTCCAACTTCCACGACACTCCTCAGAAGGTCGACCATCGCACGCGAGGTCGATTGGGGAATAACTTCGCGCACTTCTACCAGGTTCTCTTCCTTAACGGTCCCGCCGTAGTCGGCGACGCGTTGCGTCAAGCGAGGCAGAACGCGAACACCATCGTTGGGAAAAACGGAGTATGCCGACGTCATTTCCAGCAGCGTCACTTCCGCTGAGCCTAAGGCCATCGGGAGATAGGGCGCCAGATTCGGGCTCGTGACGCCGAAACGCTTCACATATTCGATCTCCTTTTCGATACCAAAGCGGCTCAGCAGCTTGACTGCCGGGATGTTGCGTGACTGAGCCATGGCGCGACGCAATGTGATGGTCCCCTCGAACTTCCGGTCATAGTTTTGCGGAGACCACGTTCCTTGGCGGCTGGGAAAACTGACTGGACTGTCTTCGATCGTATCGTTTGGATTCATGCCCTGATCGATCGCGAGCGTAAAAACGAACGGTTTGAAGGCAGAGCCGGTTTGGCGGAAAGCCTGGGTCGCTCGGTTAAACTTGCTCTGGTCGAAGTCATATCCGCCCACGAGCGCCTTGACTGCACCGGTTGCCGAGTCGAGCGCCACCAGGGCACCCTGGATTTCTGGCGGCTGGTACAAGACGACCTTAAGGCGCTTTCTCGCCGCATCGACATCCGAGACTCGAAATAGCGCCAGATCGCCAAGCTTGAACAAGTCCGTTAGCGATTTTCTGCCGGTCCAAGCGATATCGGAATCAGACAACGCGGCCTCATATTCGCCGAACCGTATTTGAGCCGTCTTTGGTCTTGCTGCCACAATCAAGCCCGTTAGTATACTGCCCGGCAACTTAGGCCGTTTCCAGTCTTCGTGCCGGAACGATTCGAGGGTTGGAACCCCTTGCTGCAGGACGTTCTTCTGTGTGCCTCTCCAGCCGTGGCGTCGGTCAAAGTCTTCCAAACCCCAGCGAACGGCTTCATTGGCAGCTTGCTGCATGTCAACGTTCAGGGTCGTGTAGACGCGGAGACCGCTTTCGTTCACTGCGTCGGATCCGTATTTTTGCTCGAGGCCTTTGCGGATTTCCTCAGCGAAGTAGGGGGCAAGCGCCTGGTGTCGGGTGGAGATCCGCAACTCCAAGGGTGACGCCTTGGCAGTGCGAGCTCGGTCAACTGAGATCTTGCCCTTCTTGGCCATGCGGTCGAGTACATAGTTACGGCGCAGCAAGATGCGATCAGGATTCGTGATTGGAGAGGCGAAGTGAGCTACGGCGGGCATCGCTGCCAGCACTGCGACTTCTCCTAGGTTTAGTTCTCCTAAGCTTTTGCTGAAGTAGTACTGTGCTGCCGCGGCGAAGCCGTAGTTACGGTGTCCCAGGGGTACCTGGTTGCCGTAGAGAGTCAGGATCTGGTGCTTCGTATAGAAACGCTCGATCTGAATAGAAAACAAGAGCTCTTGAAACTTACGCTTGAAGCTTTTCTCCGAATTCAGGAAGCAGAGTCGGCTGAGCTGCTGAGTTAGGGTGCTGGTACCTTGAATGCGCTTCCCGGAAAACAACCCCTTGAAGATCGCTCGGCCAATGCCAGTGACATCGATGCCCCAATGTCGTTCAAAATTCTGGTCTTCGGTGACCAGGAGCGCATCAACGAGCAGCGCCGGGAGCTGCTCATAGGTGACAACGACCCGACGCTCAAGAGCAAATGACCCGATCGTCCTGCCGTCATCTGCGTAGAGCTCGGTGATTACGTTGGGCCTATAATCCTCTAGCTGCTTCACTTCGGGCAGATCGCTCTTGTAGACGATTAGCAGCCCTGCAAAAGCTCCAAGCCCGACGGACACCAAAAGAAGCAGGAAGAAAACGACCGTTCGAAGCAGGTTCTTGCCTCGAAACTGGAACGACAACACTGCCAGAAGAGCCATGGTGGCGAACTCGTCTCGATCAGGACCCAACGATAACAAAAACCGTAGGTTATTCCAATGGAGACCGACTGCTCTGCAGGGCCCCGTCAAAGTCTCGTAAGTCCTTGAGTCGAGGTCGAGCCCTTGCTAACGCGCGGGCTACTGATTTTGTCGATGCGGCTATTCAGTAAGCCCGACCGTCAGGGAAGGCTCACGACTTTGACGGGACCCTGGACTGCTCTGCGCCGTGGAGGGTCTCACGACTTGCTTTCTCGCCGCCGGCCCGAATCGATTCGTGCAGTTAACATCGCTGTGCTAACGATCATTGACAGCAATAGACTCAGGTATTATATTCAGCGCGATCTATGGATAATGTGCGACCACAAGTCAATTAAACATCGTATTTTCAATCTGAAGGAGAGGTTAGATGAGCAAGATAATCGGGATTGACCTAGGCACCACCAACTCAGTTGTGGCAGTGATGGAGGGTGGCGAACCGGTCGTTATTACGAACCCGGAAGGCAGCCGCACAACTCCCTCGGTAGTCGCCTTTACGAAAAGTAGCGAACGGCTCGTGGGACAGGTGGCTAAGAGACAAGCGGTTACCAATCCAGAAAATACGATCTACTCAATCAAGCGGTTCATGGGCAGAAAGCATGAGGAAGTTTCCGAGGAGATGAAGATCGTGCCCTACCGCGTGGCACGCGCCGCCAATAGCGATGCGCGTGTCTTGATCATGGGCAAGGAGTACAGTCCCCCGGAAATCTCTTCCATGATTCTACAGAAGATGAAGCAAGCGGCTGAGGAGTATCTTGGGCAAAAAGTAACACAGGCCGTCATCACAGTTCCCGCTTACTTCAACGACTCGCAACGCCAAGCTACCAAGGACGCCGGAAAGATTGCTGGACTGGAAGTCCTCAGGATCGTTAACGAGCCAACTGCAGCCGCGTTGGCCTACGGGCTCGACAAGAAGAAGGACGAAACGATCGCTGTCTACGACTTCGGTGGAGGGACTTTCGACATCTCGATTCTTGAGGTGGGTGAAGGTGTTGTCGAAGTGAAGTCGACAAATGGTGATACCCACCTGGGCGGCGACAACATCGACCAGAAGGTGATGGACTGGATCGTCGATGAATTCATTAAGGACCAGGGAATCGACCTCTCAAAGGACAAGATGGCCTTGCAACGTCTCAAAGAGGCTGCTGAGAAAGCCAAGATGGAGCTTTCGACAGTGATGGAGACGGAGATCAACCTGCCGTTCATTACGGCAGATGCCTCCGGTCCGAAACACTTGAACATGAAGCTAACGCGAGCCCGTTTCGAGCAGTTGGTCGAGGATCTGCTCCAGAAGAGCGTTGGGCCTTGCAGGCAAGCGCTGGCGGACGCAGGCGTTAAGCCAGAGCAGATCGACGAAGTCGTCCTGGTGGGCGGTTCGACACGCATCCCGCGGGTTCAGCAGATCGTGCGCGAGCTGTTCAAGAAGGAGCCGCACAGGGGTGTCAACCCCGACGAGGTCGTAGCGATCGGCGCGGCAGTGCAAGCGGGTGTTCTGGGTGGCGACGTCAAGGATCTTCTCCTGTTGGATGTCACGCCGCTGTCGTTGGGCATCGAAACGCTGGGCGGCGTGTTTACGAAGTTAATCGAACGCAACACGACGATTCCGACCCGCAAGAGCGAGGTTTTCTCGACTGCTGCGGATAACCAAACTTCCGTCGAGGTCCATGTCTTGCAGGGCGAGCGGAGCATGGCCAAAGACAATCGGACGCTGGGGAAATTTCATTTGGTCGGGATTCCGCCTGCGCCCCGTGGAGTGCCTCAGGTCGAGGTCACGTTCGACATTGATGCGAACGGGATTGTCAACGTCTCGGCGAAGGATCTTGGAACGAACAAGGAACAGAAGATCACGATCACCTCTTCGAGTGGTCTCAGCAAGGATGAAATCCAGAGAATGAGCAAGGATGCCGAGTTGCATTCCGAAGAGGATCGGAAGTACCGCGAAGAGGTCGAAGCCAGGAACAAAGCGGACAACTTGGTTTATGCAACAGAGAAAACGTTGAAGGAGAATCGAGACAAGATCTCCGAAGCGGACGCCAAATCCATTGAGTCGGCCCTTGAGGACTGTCGGCGAGCGATCGCAGAGGGTGGGGCAGACCGCATCAATCGGGCGGTGGACCAGCTCAATACCGCTTCGCACAAGCTGGCCGACGCTCTGTGCAAACAGGCGGCTTCACAATCTGGAGGTGCCAGTTCCGCAGGCCCGAGCCCGAATGCCGGCTCCAAGCCGGCTGAGGGAGAGGTAATTGATGCCGAGTATGTGGACGTCGACGACAAGCGGAAGTGACCCTCTAAGAAGCCTTTCCGGCGTGGCGCACGCACCCTCGTGTGCACCTCGCTGGATGTTTTCCGTAGGCCAGCGGAGGGTGTGCGATGTCAACTCGGCATGAGCTCATCAGGAAGTTCCAGGAGATGCAGGACCGCATTCACTCTCTGATGGAAGACGCGGTTGCCGGACCCCAGTCTCCTGGGGCTGGCCTGCACATGCACTGGTCCCCTTCGGTCGATGTTTTTGAAACTGCCGAGGAGTTTGTGTTGACTGCCGAGGTGCCTGGCATCGAACGAGACCAGATCGATCTTCAAGTGAAGGATCACACATTGGTCCTTAGAGGACGCCGAAGTCCAGGCGCGGAGGTTTCGCAGCAGGTTTTCCATCGGTTGGAGCGTCCCTCAGGAGCATTCGAACGGCGGTTCAGTCTTCCCGAGGAAATCGATGACAACAAGGTGAGAGCGAGCCTCAGCGAAGGAGTATTAACGGTGACGCTGCCGAAGAAGCTCCGACGGCCGCACGTTCGCAGGGTCGAACTCAAGCGGGGTTGACAGGGTTGAATGAGCACGAGCGAGGACTACTATCGGCTTCTAGGTGTCAACCGTAATGCGGGGGCCGACGAGATCAAGAAGGCATATCGAAAGTTGGCGCGCAAGTTCCATCCCGATGTCAACCCAGGGGACAAGCACGCGGAAGAACGCTTCAAGCGAATCTCGGAAGCGTATGATGTTTTGAGCGATCCGAAGAAACGAGAGGTCTATGACGCGTACGGGAGCTACTCGGATAGCTTCCGAGGCGGCGCTGGACCGCAAGGTCCTGGTGTCGATTTCGCTGGATTCGATTTCTCCGGCTTCAGAGGAACCGGATTCTCCGATATTTTCTCGCAGTTTTTTCATGGCAACTCGAGCGCGGCTGCTCCTAGGAAGGGAGAAGATCTCGAATACCAGGTTTCAATGGGCTTCGCTGAAGCACTGAAGGGTTTGCAAACACGCATTACGTACGCTAGGAGGGAGGTCTGTCACGTTTGCCAGGGAAAAGGGCAGAGTGGCGAAGAACGAGCGCGCGAATGTGAGCTCTGCCATGGAGCGGGCCGTGTCGCCCAAACAAAAGGGCGGATGAAGTTCACGACGACTTGCACGCAGTGTGGAGGTAGTGGAAGGTCCAGCAGGGCCTGCGAAACGTGCCATGGAGAAGGGCGCGTTGCCACGACCGATAGCCTCGAGATCAAGATCCCACCTGGAGTCCAGACCGGGTCGCGCATTCGCTTCGCGGGCAAAGGCGATGCCGGGGTGCAAGGCGCGCCGCACGGGGATCTCTTGATCGTGACCACAGTTGGTGGGCACCCTTTCTTCGAGCGTGTGGGAGACAACGTCTATTGCAAAGTCCCCATCACGCTGGCTGAGGCGTCCCTCGGCGCCAAGATCGAAGTCCCTACGGTTGATGGGCGGGCGGTCCTCAAGATCCCGCCAGGCACGCAGCATGGACAAAAATTTCGATTGCGGGAACGAGGGTTTCCGTCGCTGCGGGCGCCGGCCCGCGGAGACCAATTCGTGGAAGTCCAGGTCATTCTGCCTAGAATCGCCGATGAGCGAAGCAAAGAGATCCTGCGAGAGCTCGCACGGCTGAATCCCGAGGATCCGCGACGCGACCTTTTCAACTTCTGAGAAGGAGGAGCATTCTAGACCATGAGGAAGCGTGGGCGGGCTGCGCATCTGATCAGCAGTGTGGCGAGCACCTACAACATTCACCCTCAAACGCTGCGGCTGTATGAGCGTCAGGGATTATTGAAGCCCTCTCGATCTGAAGGGAATACCCGACTATACACGGATGAGGACCTGGAACGCTTGGAAGTGATTCTGAACTTGACGCGGGATCTCGGAGTGAACCTCGCAGGGGTCGAGATCATTCTCAACATGCGTGAGAGGATGGAAGCTATGGAGGATGAGATCCGAGAGTTCATGAGTTACGTCCAGCGCGAGTTTGGCGTGCACTCGGCAAAGGTTGGAATCCAGAAGGACGACGCCCTTGTTCGAAGGCCACCCCCAAGTATGGTTCGTTTTAATCGCTAATACCAATGACGGGTGAATCCTCAGACTCGTGCCAAGTGTGTGGCGGCACAGGCTGGAAGCCAATCGAAACCGAAGCGGGGCGCTCGGTCACCCGCTGCGATTGCTTTCAGCGGGCCAGGCTCGACAAGCTCTTCGCTCGTGCTGGAGTGCCACCCCGCTACGAGACCTGTTCGTTCGAAAGCTTCAACGGGCTGACCGAACGCCTCAAAGCTGCCAAAGCGGTCCTCATGAGGTTCGTGGAAGAGTATCCGCTTGCCGGCTGTGGATTGTTAATTCTCGGTCCTTGCGGTGTGGGCAAGACTCATCTGGCTGTGGCCGTTCTCCGAGAGCTGGTGTATCGCCGTGAGGTTGAGAGCGTCTTCTACGACTTCAGAGAACTGCTCAGAAAGATCCAGAATTCCTACAATACCCTCTCCCAGGGGACTGAAATGGAGATTCTGAGGCCTGTCCTCGAGAGCCCTGTGCTGGTGTTGGATGATCTCGGAGCCGAGCGTCCCACCGAGTGGGTTCGCGACACGGTTGCCTATATCCTCAATTCGCGCTACAACCGGAAGCTGGCGACGGTGATCACTACAAACTTTGAAGATCGCCCTCGCGAGATTAGAATGGCCAGTGACGGGAGCCGGGTTGCGACTGAGGAGACGCTAGAAGAACGGATCGGAATGCGCTTGCGTTCCAGACTCTACGAAATGTGTAAGGTCATTCATTTGGAAGGGGACGATTTCCGCGCCAAAGTTAAGCAGGCACAGTTTCAGGTTTAAGATTGTGGTGAGAGCCTCTCGTTTTTTTGCTTTGCGGGAGCGATTACCAAGCCTATCGGTACAACGGGTTCGCGAAAGAACCTCAGAAACGGCGGCAGCTGATGTTGGACATCTGGAAAGCTAAGCGCAAAGAAGCTCGAATCCTGCTGGCGATTCCGGTTACGATGGAATGGACCGACAAGTCCAACACCCCATTTCGCGAGGAATCGGTTACGGAAAACGTGAGCAGAAGCGGCGTCTGCATCGTGTTCGATCGGGTGCTGGAGTTGGGGACCATTGTGACTGTCACTGCTTGCCAAGGCAAGTTCAAATGCAGAGGTGAAGTCAAAGCGCTCTGGGTAGATCCGAACGACGGGAAAAAGAGAGCCGGTATCCAGTTTGTCGATTCGCCCGAGAACTGGGTGGTCAGCTGAGCGACCGCACGATTTCGTGTTGCTTCGCTGGGAGGCGCTACAAAAAGATGAATTCTTCGACAGCATTCTCAAGGGTGGGGAACCCCGGTCTGGGTTTGATTGCGACCAAGCTGCTGGTTTTCTCCATCTGGTTGCCGCTTCTGTCAGGCGCGGCAATTGCCGCGAAGGTAAAAGTCAGGTTTATCGATCAGGATGGGAAGCCTGTCGCCAAACCGGAATGTAAACTTGTCGAGAAGACCTCCGGCAAGGAACATTTTGGGAAGGCCAAGAAGAGCGGCGATGCTGAATTCGACAAGGTCGACCCCGGAGAGTATCAGCTCTATGGGCAAGCTCAGGGATTCATGCCAAATCGATCGGACTGTCTCACTGTCGCCGAAAAAGAAGCATCGTTCACTGTCACTCTGGTTGGCCAGGATTATTACCGCAAGCAGGAACAGGAGGGCAATACCGCGCTCACGCAGGGCAAGTTCACTGAAGCGGCGAGCCACTATGAGAAGTTGCTGCAGCTGATGCCCGGAGAAGCGGTGCTTTGGTCCAACATTGCAAAGGCCTATGTTGGCGCACAGCAGTTCCCGAAGGCGCGGGAGGCTGCCCAGCGGGCCGCCACCTTAGACCCTCAGCACTCCGATCTTCAGAAACAGCTGAATGGACTGATTAGTTTGGAGGAAGGTCGGGTCGCTCTGGAAAGTCGCGATTTCCCCAAAGCCGTGGCTTCACTGTCGTTGGCATTAGCGGCCGATCCCGGGAATGCCGACGCGTATTACGCGTTGGCCCTCGCTTACGGACACCAGAAGAAGTATCCCGAGGCCTTGAAGAACATCGATGAGGCTCTGAAACTCAAATCCAACGACTCCGGATTCCTAGAGGTGAAAAGAATCCTTACTCACAATTCCCGCATCAAGTAAGGGGTCAGGAAAAAGTCGCTGCAGCCCCTCCAAGGCACTGCCAAAGTGATGTGACATGAAGTTTCTTGCCCTTGCTCGCATCGTGGAAGCGCTTGTCGGAATCCGCTCTGGCCTCCGGCTTTGCGCTACGGTAGCGCTCTTCGGGCTCTTAGGCTTGGCCGAGCTGTGCAATCTACTAGGCACCTCGTCGACAGTCGCTGCGGCGAAGTCCGTTTCGCTGGATGTTGCGATTCTCGACAAGAGTGGCGCGCCCGTTGACGAAGCCACCACGTCAGATCTTATTGTCCTCGTAGAAAAGCAGCCCCAAACCGTCACGGCACTTCGACTCGAAAAGGATGCGCCGATTTCCTTGGGCGTTTTGATCGATGTGAGCCGGGGGATGGGAGGCGAGGGGATCAGCCTCGCTTTGAGTTGGCTGAAAACTCTCGCCGAAACGCTAAGGAGTCCGGACGAGATTTTCGTCAATGCCTTCAGCGACGAGTCTCAAGAAATCGTCGACTACATTTCCCCTGAAGACTACTTGGCAGAAGCGCTTGACCACCTGGGCACGGGCGGCCAAGCCCACACGGCTTTGGCGGTAGACTTGGCACTTATCAAACTTCGAGACGCCAGAAACCCGAAGAGAGCACTGCTGATTCTCTCAGCAGGCAGGGATATCGCCGGACCGGCTACGCTAGACCATATCGCGAAGTTTGGGTTTCCGGTCTATTCGATAGGAATACCCGGAAGCACGGGTGCAACGGGTACCCTGGATCGGTTGAAGAACCTCAACTTGAAGGGATCAGCGCCAAAAGTCTACGCTGAGCACTCTGGCGGCGAAGCGCATTTCTTGCAGTCTGGCACTGAAGCAGATGCGGTGATCGCCAAAATTTGCGTGCAGATGAAGAACCGGTATCGCCTTGAATACACGCCAAACGTCAACCGTAAGCCAGGCAAGATGTTAAAAATCGAAGTGAAATCCCGAAACCCCAACTGGGAAGTTCGCTATTTGAAGAGGTATCCTGCTAGTGCGCATTAGGTTCTTTGGCCGGCTCACGCCATGCAGAGATCTCGAACGTGCGAAACTCGGCTAGGCCATCCCTTACGGCTCGACCATCACCGACAATTACCCCTGTGATTTGAGTGCTGCTCAGATGGTTCTTAGCGGCTTCTTGGATTCTCTCGGCTGAGACCTGTTCGACCCGCAGCGGGAAGCTAGACGGATCTTCCTCGTTGAGTTTGAAGTAAAGTGATTGGATTTTCAAGCAGAAGGAGGGTTTCAGCAGGGCTCCGTCAAAGTCTCCCAAGTGTAAGAAATAAGGGGGCAGTAAATCGCCACTGGCTTTTTGCGCGCCGATTTGCTAGGCTGCCGGCATGAGCGATGAGCCAGTCGCTGATCCGTTCTGCCAA
>VFZK01000128.1 GCA_016871215.1 Acidimicrobiia bacterium
TCCAGCTGCTCCGGAACCTCAATCACCATCTTGCCCATGCCTCACCCTCCCTTATCTATCTACACAACACTTCCGCAGCTTGTTGT
The DNA here is from genome assembly GCA_016871215.1 of Acidimicrobiia bacterium. GTDB lineage: Bacteria > Acidobacteriota > Terriglobia > Versatilivoradales > Versatilivoraceae > VFZK01. Next base: position 87 of record VFZK01000128.1, read on the forward strand.
ACCAGATTTCACCGGATTTGTCCAGGATGAGAGCCACACTCGATTTCGATCTCGCTTTCGAGGAAGTCCGGATTGTCGGCTCGTTGTTAGAAAAGGAAGTAACGACACCGGAGTACTACCCTCTCTCGCTGAATGCGCTGATCCTGGCATGCAACCAGAAGACCAACCGCGAGCCGGTTCTATCGCTTTCCGAGGATAGAGTCATCGACGAGCTGGAACGCCTGCGAGGCCGGGGGCTGGTGTATTTCGTGCGTGAAACAGGCTCTCGCGTGGAGAAGTACCGGCAACGCCTCACCGAGGTATTGAACCTCGACCGCCGCGAGCTCGCAGTTCTGTGTGTGCTGATGCTGCGGGGACCACAGACGGTAGGAGAGCTGCGCGACCGCACCCACCGGCTCTACCCTTTCGATGACCTGGCGGCGGTGGAATCCTGTCTGAATCGCATGATGGAACGCAGCCCGGCGCCGTTAGCAACGAAGCTCCCTCGGGCCGCTGGAAACAAGGAACCCCGCTACGCCCATCTGCTGTCGGGCCTCCCAGAAGATCTTCAGGCCGAAACGTCGCACAGCGAGGCCAGTCGCATAGATCGAGCTTTTCAATTCGAGCGGCTCAGTGCTTTGGAGGCTGAGGTCGCAGGGTTGCGTCAGGAGGTTGCGGAATTGCGCGGCCAGCTTGCGGAATTTCGCAAACAGTTCGAGTAGGCTTTTCTCCTTCGGGCTCTGCCAACCTCGGGCGGCTCAGAACCCCCACCTCGCGTCGACATTGTGAGGGAACTGAGGGCCGGCCGAGATCAGGAGGGCGAGGCTTTTGCCGAGCCACTCGGAGTGAGCACTTTTGGAGCGAGCGCTCGGCAATCGTCTCACCGCCCGGTTGTCTTGGCAGCTCCGCGCAGCCGCATCGAACAGCAGCGAGCCAGCCATCCGCCGAGCAGGGCTTGTTTCTCAGCTGCCGCGTGAGGCTTTCGATTCACCCCTCATCGAGCTGGACCGACTCGGCCGCTCTACGCGGGCCCTGTACCTGGCGGAACGCGGTCGTTGCCGCCGTGCAGTCGCGTGTGGTTTGACAGTCCCTGAGGCGTGCTGTTAGGATCTGGCGCCGATGAACTCATTCGGCGCCATGCCCGGACGGAACCGGGTGTCGGCGCCATACAGGACAACTCTCAGCCGGACCTGCCGGAGGTAATCATTGTCTCGCCTGACCCGACACGACATTCTGAAGGAAGATAAGTTTCTTCTGACGGTGGACGCCGCACGAGACTTCTGGCTTGCCAGACGCCGACAGATCGCGATGGCTCTCGCTGCGGCTGGACTCGTGGTCGTGCTGGTACTCGGGACTCGCTACTACCTGGCACAACAGGACGAGAGCGCGAAAGACCAGCTGAATGCCGCGCTGCGCACCTTCCATGGCACTGTGCTTGGATCGACGCCCGCAGGAGCCGCCGGGTCCTCTGAGCCCGTGTTTGCGACAGCAACTGAGAAGTTCGAAAAGGCACTGGGCGAGTTCCAGAAAGTCGCGGCGCAGCATCCATCGCGCTCTGCGGGCAAGATCGCAAAGTATTATGCAGGTTTGAGCTTGCAAGGACTCAACAAGACGGCTGAAGCAATCGCGGCGCTGGAAGCCCTCGCCAAAGACTCTTCGGATTACGGAGTGCTGGCTCAACAGGCGCTCGTGTCGATCTACGAAAGTGCTGGGAATTTGTCCAAAGCCGCCGAGATCTGCCAGCAGTTGACTCAGAGCAAATCAGCGGTCGTTCCGAAAAGTGAGACGCTGATGCATCTGGCGCGGCTCCACGAGCAGCAAAACAAGAAGTCCGAAGCCATCAAGGTCTACCAGCAGCTCGTGAAGGAGTTCCCAGGAACGCCGACGATGACGGAAGCCGAGCAGAAGTTGAAGCAACTTTCGCAGTAGCTGGCTGCGCCGTTCCCGCCCATTCCGTCCCGGTCTTCGCGCCGGGCGGCCCGCAGGTCTGCATCCGATGTCCGAATCCATTCGAAAGCTGAGAGAAGATCAAGAGGTGCGTGAGCTTGCGCCACAAGCGGTACTGAGCTCTCGGACGGAGGGACGGGCGAGAGTCGAGCCGGAGTGCCCCATTCGAACGGCGTTCCAGCGCGACCGCGACCGAATACTGCATTCGAAATCCTTCCGGCGTCTCAAGCACAAGACCCAGGTGTTCTTGTCGCCGGAAGGCGACCATTACCGAACCCGCCTCACGCATACGCTGGAGGTGACTCAGATTGCTCGGACAATCAGCCGTGCGCTGCGGTTGAACGAGGATCTGGCGGAAGCCATCGGTCTGGGACACGATCTGGGCCACACGCCGTTTGGCCACGCTGGAGAAGCTGTCTTGAACGAGATCGTACCGGGTGGATTTCGACATTACGAGCAGAGCCTCCGGGTGGTCGAGAAGCTGGAGGGCGATGGGAATGGCCTGAACTTGACCTGGGAAGTACGCGACGGAATTCTGAAACATTCTAAAGGGGCTGGCGCTGTTTTCACCAAACAGGACGCAGGACGACCTGCAACCTTGGAGGGGCAGGTGGTGCGGGTTTCCGACATCATTGCCTATGTGAACCACGACGTGGACGATGCGATTCGCTCCCGGCTGATTCGCGCCGGTGATGTCCCCAAGGGAATCACCGAAGTTCTCGGCGAGTCCCACTCGAAACGAATCAACACCTTGGTCAGCGATGTGATCCACTCCAGTTTGAGCGAAGGGCTGCAGTCCATCACGATGAGTCCTCCCACATTGAAAGGGATGCTCGATCTGCGGCAGTTTCTCTACGAGTCGGTTTACTCACTGAGCATTCCCAAGCAAGAGTTGTCCAAGGCAAAGAAGATTCTCAGTGACCTTTACTACTTCCTGGTGGAGAATGCCGAGTCTTTTCTTGCGAAGCCGCAGCAACTTGGGGATCCGGTCGAACAAGCCGCGGCTGATTTCGTAGCAGGTATGACCGACCGTTTTGCCGTGAATCTCTATGGCAAGTTGTTCCTTCCGCAAGGGTGGCATCTGGCATGACGCGCCTCGGCCAGATGCTTGGAGATGGCGACTCCGCGCCTGTTTTGAGATTGACAAGGAAAGGGCCGCCGCTATAATGAAGCCTTTTGTGTTTGAGGCACTTAGGTGTCTTTATGCGCATCGATGTCCGGGAGTTGGAGCTTGGGCCACTGGCTCTGCAGGGCGAAGTCCTGCCGTCGGAGCTGGGCTTCGACTCCTCGGAGATCCAGGTTCTCGAACAAGTTCGGATCGAACTGACCGCAGAGAGGCAGGCCTCCGAGATTCGGATTCGAGGACGTTTGACCGCCAATGTGGGTCTGCCATGTTCGCGTTGCCTGGAGCCAGTTCGCTTTTCCGTGGCAACCGAGTTCGACCAGTTCTATGCCTCGAACGCAGAGCACCCCCTGCAGGGAGAGATCGCACTGCAGCAAAAGGATACCGAGGTTGGTTTTTTTTTGGGTGACTTCATCGACGCCAGCGATATCGTGCGCGAACAGATTCTGCTGAACTTGCCCATGAAACCGATTTGTCGCGAAGACTGCAAGGGACTTTGCCCGCACTGCGGAAAGAACCGGAATCTGCAGGATTGCAACTGCGAGGCGGTTCTGGTCGATCCGAGATTGATTCAGCTGATGAAGATCAAGAACCGGATGACCTTCTAGAGGTTCGTAAGTTGAAGAGATTGAAACTTCTGTAGCGATAAGGAATCCAGATGCCGAACCCCAAACGACGCCACTCCAAATCCCGCCGGAACAAGCGCCGGGCTCACGACTTTCTTCATGTGCGCTCCGCCTCGGAGTGTCCTAATTGTCACGAAGCGAAGCTGCCTCACCGTGCCTGTCCGCACTGCGGTTTCTACGCAGGGCGTGCAGTGATGGAAGTTCCCGAAGAAGCCTAGCAGCCGTCCTGGTTTCAGTGCCTCATCATGATCAAGATCGCCGTCGATGCCATGGGGGGAGACGCAGCTCCGCATTCCGAGGTCCTGGGCGTGATCCAGGCCGTTCAGGAATACCCTGTTGGGGTGATCCTGGTCGGCGACGAGGGCCGGCTCAAGGAGGAACTCAGAAGGCAGAAGGCGTCTAATCTTGCTATCGAAATCGTTCATGCGAGTGAGGTCATTTCCATGGACGAGGCGGTCTCGACGGCCGTGCGCAAGAAGAAAGACTCGTCGATTCGAGTCGCTGCCAATCTCGTGCGCGATGGGAGGGCAGACGGCGTGGTGAGCGCCGGAAACACCGGCGCATGCATGGCAGTGACGAAGCTGGTAATTGGGGCTTTGTCCACCGTCGACCGGCCTGCCCTGGCCGCCGTTATGCCCACGGCCAGGAACCGCCCGGTCGTGCTCGTCGATGTGGGCGCCAACGTCGATTGCAAGCCGAATCATCTGGCGCAGTTTGCCATCATGGGAGAGATCTTTTCCCGTTCGGCGCTTGGCAACTCCCGCCCCAGGGTGGGTCTGCTTTCCATTGGCGAAGAAGAAAGCAAGGGAAACGAGCTGACCAAGGAAGTGTTTCAGATCTTGAAGGCGGCGCCTCTGAACTTCGTCGGCAACGTGGAAGGCCGGGATGTGTTTCGCGGGGACGTGGATGTCGTGGTTTGCGACGGATTCATCGGCAACGTGGCGTTGAAATTGAGCGAAGGCTTGACCGAGATGTTTAGCACACTGCTTAAGAAAGACCTCTCGACGCACCTCAGTTCGCAAATCGGAGCGTTGCTGTCCCGAAAGGCCTTCAAGAACTTCAAAACTCGAGTGGACTATTCGGAGTATGGGGGAGCGCCACTGCTGGGCGTCCGCGGCATCGTGATTATCTGCCATGGGCGATCGCCGGCCAAAGCGATCAAGAACGCAATCCGCGTGGCTCGCGAGTGTTGTGCCAGCCGCGTCAACCAACGAATCGAAGACGAGATCAAAGCGCTCAGTTTCATGCAGCGCAACGCCTCGGCGAACGTCATGATCAATTAGATGGCGCAGATAGCTTTTGTTTTCCCCGGACAGGGTTCCCAAGCTGCGGGAATGGGCAAGGCGCTGAGCGATTCCTCAGAAGCCGCACGCGCTGTGTTCGCAGAGGCCGACCGGGTTTTGGGTTTTGCGCTGAGCGATCTTTGTTTTCAGGGCCCTGACGATCAGCTGCGGCTCACCGAAAACACACAGCCAGCAATCCTGGCCGTGTCTGCCGCCGCATGCCGTCTGCTGTTTGAAGCCGGTGTCAGCCCGAGCTACGTCGCCGGCCATAGCCTTGGCGAGTACTCTGCTCTGGTTGCGGCGAATTCTTTGACCTTGGCCGACGCCTTGCAACTGGTCCGCAAGCGTGGAACCTATATGCAAGAAGCGGTGCCGGTAGGGCAGGGTGCGATGGCGGCGGTTCTTGGGCTAGCGGTGGAACAGGTGGAGGCCCTCTGTCGCGAGGCAGCCCAAGGCGAGATCCTATCGCCCGCTAATCTGAACTCTCCTGCACAGGTGGTGATCGCGGGAGCCGCGGCTGCGGTCGACCGTGCCTTGCAGCTGGCGAAGTCCTACGGCGCGAAGCGGGCAGTGGCGCTTCCGGTCAGCGCTCCGTTTCATTGCGAGCTGATGCGGCCCGCGCAGGAACGGCTGGCGAAAGATTTGGAGCAGATTTCGTTTCGGGACGTCCAACCTCCGCTCATCAACAACGCCGACGCCACCGAAGTGGTTTCCGGAGGCGCTGTGGCGGATTCCTTGTACCGGCAGGTCTGTTCTCCCGTGCGTTGGACGGAATCGATTCAGAAATTGATCCGCAACGGCGTGCAGCTCTTCGTTGAAGTCGGTCCCGGCAAAGTCCTGTGTGGCCTCATACGGCAGATCGACCGGACCGTGAAGACGGCGAGTGTTGAAGATCCTGCGAGCCTGGCGCAGACCGTGGAGATCGCGAAGTCGTTGGGATAGGGAGTTGCTGATCATGCTGCTCAAAGACCGGGTAGCGCTGGTGACGGGAGGTTCTCAGGGTATCGGAAGGGCTTGTGCGTTGGTGCTGGCTGAAGCCGGTGCCGATGTGGCGGTCGCAGCGCGGAACGTAGAGAAGCTCAATGCGGTGGTGCAGGAGCTTCAGTCCACGGGCCGGCGCGCTCTGGCACTCGCGCTCGACGTCACCGAACCGGTTCAGGTCAAGGCGGCCTTCGCGGAGTGCGTCAAGACATTTGGGAAGCTCGACATTTTGGTGAACAATGCCGGCGTCACGAAGGATACTCTGTTGCTGCGGATGAAGCCCGAAGAGTGGGACGCGGTCGTCGACACCAACTTGAAAGGCGTCTTTCTCTGTACCCAGGAAGGCATCAGGATCATGTTACGGCAGCGGTACGGCCGAATCGTGAATATCTCTTCGGTCGTGGGACAGACCGGCAATCCTGGGCAGGCGAACTACGTAGCTTCGAAGGCGGGAATCGAAGGCTTCACGCGGTCAGTGGCTCAGGAGGTGGCCTCCAGAAACATCACGGTGAACGCAATTGCTCCCGGCTTTGTAGCGACCGCGATGACTGAGGTGCTCGGACCGGACGTCAAGTCCAAGCTGCTTGAGAGAATCCCCATGGGCCGGATGGGGACGGACCGAGAGATCGCTTGCGGCGTGAAGTTTTTGGCCTCCGATGAAGCCAGCTATATCACCGGGCAAGTCTTGCACATCAACGGGGGCATGTACATGTAGGCGAGGAGTCCGTCAGCCTGTTCTTGCCTTAGATTGGTTGTCCTATCTTGACTCATGGCGCCTAATTGCGCCGTCTGACTCTAACAGGAGGGTTATCAGGATGGCTTCAGTAGAAGAGAAGGTAAAGCAGATCATCGTGGAGCAGTTGGGCGTCGACGAAGCAGAGGTGACGCCGACCGCGTCGTTCGTAGACGATCTGGGGGCCGATTCGCTGGACACGGTCGAGCTCGTCATGGCGTTTGAGGAGGGGTTCAACATCGAGATTCCCGATGAGGACGCAGAGAAAATTCAGACGGTGAAGGATGCGATTGCCTACATCCAGAGCCACGCCAAGGCTGAGAAATGAAGCGATCCTAAACTCGGGTGCGGCCCCAGTCTAGCACCGTGACTCCTGGGATTCGCCCAGATTCACCACTGTTGACGTGCCGGTTGGATGAGCCTTCCTGATGTCGCCGTGTGACGAGGTTTGGCAGTTCGAACCGGAGTTGCCGGGAGGTTTGTTTGAAGAGAAGAGTCGCAGTTACGGGTGTCGGCTTGGTCTCGGCTCTAGGCATTGGGACAGACGATACGTGGAATGGCTTGCTCGCAGGCAAGAGCGGCATTGGCACCATCACCCGTTTTGACACGTCCGACTTCACCGTCAAGATTGCGGGAGAAGTCAAGGACTTCGACCCGCAGAACTGGATCGACAGAAAAGAGATCAAGAAAATGGATCCTTTCATCCAGTTTGCCGTCGCCGCCTCCCAGTTTGCAATGGACTCCTCGGGACTTAAGGTTACTCCGGCGATCGCTGCCCGGGTGGGCGTTCACATCGGCTCGGGCATTGGAGGGTTTTCGACCATCGAGCGTGAACACACCGAGCTCATGCGCGGTGGCCCGCGCCGCATTTCTCCTTTCTTCATTCCCTCGTCCATCGTCAATCTTGCGGCGGGCCATGTCTCGATTCGATTCGGCGCCAAAGGGCCGAACTCGTCCATCTGCACGGCGTGCTCCTCCGGATCGCATGCCATCGGAGATGCCTTCAGAATCATCGCGAGAGGAGAAGCCGATGCCATGATCTGCGGCGGCTCCGAGGCTGCGATTACCCCCATGAGCGTTGGGGGCTTCGCAAGGATGCTTGCGCTCTCGGCAAGAAATGATGAACCAGAACGCGCTTCGCGCCCCTTCGACAAAGACCGTAATGGATTCGTGATCGGAGAAGGCGCCGGTATTCTGATCCTAGAGGAACTGGAGATGGCTCGCTGGCGCGGCGCCACCATTTACGCCGAAATGGCGGGCTACGGCATGTCTGGCGACGCTTTCCATATTACGCAGCCTTCGGAAGACGGCGATGGCGCTTTTCGGGTGATGACCAACGCCATCACGGATGCGGGGATACAGCCGGAGGCGATCGAGTACATCAACGCGCATGGAACGTCGACGCCGTTCAACGACAAGCTCGAAACCCTGGCTATCAAAAGGGCTTTTGGCGACCATGCCTATCGGCTGGCGGTGAGTTCCACCAAGTCGATGACCGGACATCTGCTGGGCGCAGCGGGTGGCCTGGAAGCTGGGATTTCTGCCCTCGCGCTGCATCACCAGATCATTCCACCCACGATCAATTACGAAACTCCCGATCCTGACTGCGACCTCGATTACACTCCCAACACCGCCCGCCAGGCAAAACTGAACTACGTTCTCTCGAACTCGTTTGGGTTTGGCGGTACCAACGCCTCACTCGTCCTGCAACGATACCAGGACTGAATGACCCAATCGCTTGAGCCAGGCAAAGCGGCTGGAGAGATCGGGCTTCTGACCCTGCCAGTGCTTCCCGAGAACACTGGCGCCTCGCTTCAAGCGTCGCGGTCCAGCCAGTCCCACGCGGTGCTCCGAAGCGCAAAGGCGTTAGAGGCGTTGCGCACAACGAGCCTCTGTCCTGCCTTTAAGAGACGTGCCCGACGTGTTACACTCCGCTGCCATGACGCGCTTCTTCGAAGATAAAACAGTCGTTGTCACTGGCGGAGCAGGGTTTCTTGGCACCGAAGTGGTTCGCAGGCTCGAGACTGCGGGCTGTCGCAAGATTGTGGTTCCCCGAAGCCGAGAATTTGACCTGACTCGCGAAGAGGCGATCCAGACCCTGCTGGCACAGGCCAAGCCAGATCTTGTTCTGCACCTTGCGGCGGTCGTGGGAGGCATTGGGGCGAACCGCCTGCATCCCGGCGAGTTCTTTTACAAGAATCTCATCATGGGAGTTCAGCTGATCGAGTGGTCGCGACAGTACCAGGTCTCGAAGTTCGTGGCGCTCGGCACCATCTGTTCCTACCCTAAATTCACGCCTGTCCCATTCAAAGAAGACGACCTCTGGAACGGTTATCCGGAAGAGACCAACGCCCCTTACGGATTAGCCAAGAAAATGATGCTGGTGCAGTCTCAGGCCTATCGTCAAGAGTATGGCTTCAATTCGATTTTCCTGCTTCCAGTCAATCTGTATGGGCCGGGAGACAATTTCGATTTGGAGAGTTCACACGTTATTCCCGCGTTGATTCGCAAGTGCTTGGAAGCGAAACAGCGCGGCGATTCGGAGATTGAGGTTTGGGGAACGGGAAGAGTGACTCGCGAATTCCTCTACGTTGCCGATGCGGCTGAAGGCATTCTGCTAGCCGCCGAGCACTACGAAGGCAGCGAGCCGGTCAACCTGGGTGTTGGGAGAGAAATCTCAATCCAGGATTTGGTTCTGCTGATAGCGGAAATGACTGGGTTTCGAGGCCGAATTCGCTTCGATCCCAGCAAGCCCGATGGGCAGCCGCGCCGTTGCCTGGACTCGAGCCGCGCCCAGAGAGCGTTTGGTTTTTCTGCAAAGACGAGCTTGGAAGAGGGGCTGCGGAAGACCATCGACTGGTACCGTACCCAGCGCGGTTGGTGAATGCCTGCAGAGCGGCTGCATCCGGATCTTCCTTGTCGAAAAGAGCAGCCCGAATTGGCGTAGAACTTGGCGTTTGGGACGAGTGTTCGCGGTCGCCGTAGGTTGTAGATTTGCGCCTTCCCTGTCGCGCTACTTCGCCTTTTTCGTCGATTCCTTCTTGGCTGGGGTCTCGGCTTTGGTGGAGGTTTCCTTCGAGGCAGACTCTTCGGCGGGTTTCGAGGTCTCGTCGGACTTGCTGGCGCTCTTGCCTGACTTGGCGTAATCGGTCACGTACCAGCCAGAACCCTTCAACTGAAAGGATGTCTGAGAAATCAGTTTGATTAGCCGTCCTTTGCAGTTCGAGCAAAACTTCAGGGGTTTGTCGGAAAACTTCTGAATCACTTCAAAATGACTGTCACACTTTTCGCAGCGGTACTCGTAAATCGGCATTCCTGGTCAGGTCCTCCCAATTTCAGCTGAACTCAGAATCGACAGTGAATCTAGCGAATCCATGGCGAAAACGCAAGGTAAGGTACGGTACTGCCGAAAAGCGAGGAGGCATGGTCGTCGTCAGCCGCAGGCATTGGAACGAACGATGCGCTTCCTGTTTGTCGTGAAGCACGCGCCAGCGCTTTCGAAGAGCGGGTGTCCCGCCGGGCCAGCCCCAGGTGGAGTTCCCAAGCACAACGGCGCCACCGGCGCGAACCACCATGAACCTCTGCCCTTTAACGAGTTCCAGAACGCCGAAGGCACTTCGGGAATCCGCCTTCACTTGGGATTCTTCCGGAGGTTGCGGGCCTGTCCACACGGACGGCAAATTGCGCTGGCACCCCACAGCCGGCAGGCACGGGCGTCGCCGGCCAACCCGCTGATCGCGCAGATACGTCAGGCTTTTCGCACCGCAGCCCTCAGCACCTGGGCGCATCGTCTTCCAACCGTCAGGTACTCACCTGGCTGCAACATCCAGACAGCGATCTCCAAACGTGGCTCGTTTCCGGCGCTCGGGCGCACTTCGATTCGAGGCTCTCCTTCCCGTAAAGCCCTCGCGACCTCATCTCGGGTCAACCCGACAATCGCAGGGTCCCATTTGATGGCCAAATGGGGCACTGCATTCGCGATGGCCGGCACGAACTGTTCCGATTCGACTCCCTGGATGCCAGCGACCGCCTTGCCGATCGAGCGGACCTGATTTTCCCACTCCTTCCAAACCCTTTGATGATCCTGCTTGAGGAATAGCTCAACCGCAGTCATCAGTCCGACGATTTCCTCCTTGCCCACCTTGCCGCCGCGGCCAACCGTATCGGCATGGGGTGAGCCATTCAGGAAGGCGGCTTCAATCAGATCCTTGCGCCCGAGCAAGAGGCCTGAACACTGTGGGCCTCGAATGCCTTTGCCGCCACTAAAGGCCGCCATGTCGTAACCCATCTTGAGGAAGGCAGTGAGATTCTCGGCGGGCGGCACATCAGCGGCAGCATCAATCAGGCTCGGGATGCCTTTCTTTCGTGCGATCTCTGCGAACTCCTGCCGCTTGATTCGTCCCAGATGGTCGGCAGAATTGAGGAAGAACAGCATCGCTGTACGACTGGTGATGGCCCGGTCGAGCTCTTCCATCGTCTCGATTTCCACCACCTGAACACCCACATTGCGGATAGCGTGGTCGTAGCCGAAGCGATGCGACTTCTGGAAAATCACTTCGTTCTTCATCGCGGTGGTGTCGGGAACCCGACGGATCTTCTCGGCATCCGAGCCGCAAACGCAAGCTGCCGTGGCGAGCGTGAGCGCCTCGGCACAGCCAGAAGTGACCAGAGCCGCTTCGGAAGCGACGAGGGAAGCGATGCGTTTTCCCGCGGCTTCCTGAAGTTCTGGTATCGAAACATGCCGTCGCGCGGCCTCTTCCATTGCCGCCACGACCTCGCTGGGCATGATGCACGCGCTCAAGGTGGTGTACGTTCCGGCTGCGTTAATGAAAGGGCGGAGGCCAAGATCCTCATAGATCCTGCCCCGCGTCCTGCGGGTGATCTTGGCCGTGGAGCGGTCGTTCGCAGCCGCCGCCAGAGCGCGCGATCCAAAACCTCCGGCGATAGGAGCCAGTCCGGCCTGCCAAAGAAAGTTGCGGCGTGTCCAACGAAACATAGCGCACATAGGATACTCCAAGAAGTTTAGCTGGATTATACCGCTTGGGCAGCGAGAACAACCAAAGCTTGTTGGCAAAGCACGATCCCTTGCCTACCCAGGAGTGGACAAGCGGCCGCGCAAGGACTACTCAGAAGGGACCAGCCAGATTGAGGGCTTGCGACCAGGGTACAAGCACAAACCCGGTATAGATGAAGGTCAAGCTGGCCACCTCCAAATGCCGGTTGAAGAGATGGAGGAAGGATCCGGCGATAGTGGCGGCGACCTTGGCGGAAGTGAGAGCAAAGACGATGTCGTAACGTTCCATGAGGAAACGCAGGAGAGGATTCCCTTCGATTTCGGTCCCAAAGAGAATGACGCCTTGGTAGGTTGCCAACCAGTCGGCCAGTTGGACGATGATAAAGCAGGTGACTGCAATGTTACCCAAGATCCTGCGAGTCGCCATCGAATGTTCTCCCGAAATCAGCAACCTACTTTTTGCAACCTCTGTGCCAGAAATCTGGAGTCGGATACCACATGGCGGTGCCAGATCAGGGGCTGTCCGGCATCAGTGGCAAGTGCCTGTCCCGTGGGGACATGCATCGCTTGGAGCAACCAGGATGCCCGTGCTCGTGTGATTATGTTTTCTGGCCCACGCGTCGACCGGAGGCAAAGGTGAGAAATAGTTTTCTCCATTGGGCTTGCCCCCTGAGGTGAGACAAACAGTTAAGAGACAGTGTACCGTTAACTGAAAACTTCTCGACTCCCAAAAGCCTCTGATTGATACTGGCACGCAGTTGGCGAAGCGGAGGCCGGCTCTGCTGGAGAGCAACCGGCCAAGGAATAGCCAACCGGAAACTCATTCCGACGCCGGGCTGGCAGCGGCTTTCGGGTCGGTGCCGGTC
>VFZK01000129.1 GCA_016871215.1 Acidimicrobiia bacterium
CTGAAATTGCTCAAGAAAATTCTGAAGGGCTCGAAACAATTTCAAATCGAAAAATCTAATCCGGTTTGTAATCGTCTCGTGATCAATCTCTTAATGAATCAAGCCGCCTCAACGTTGGGACACTAGTGTTACGGACTGAATAGTAAGTCCGACAGGCTGCTAGATACCTACCAGAACCTGCGGAATGCTCGGCGTGTCGTCGGAGACGACGCGTTTTTCCTTGTTACCTCGGCCTACCATTTCCGCCGGGCGCTCGGTGTTTCCTGTTATTTGGCCATGAAGGCGATACCCTGTCCGGCTTTCATTCAAACGCTGCAGCACCACCCCTCCGGACGCAGCTGGCGGAGGTGGTGTGCGGACATGGTTTTCAGCGTAAGTCTGCCCTCGGCGGAGCGATTGACGATGATCCGGCGGGCGCTTCACCAGTATACGGGCTACCTCTGGTACGGATACCGAGGCATCATCTAGCGAGCGTCTACTGCGAGATGTGCTCTAGCACGACGGCGTTGGTCCTCGGTCCAAACAGGCCGACGACGACGGCCACACCGATCATTGCGGCTCCCATGAACACAAACACGGTGAGCACTCCTTTGGGCAGCAGCAAGCCGATGATCAGAGTGGAAAAGGCTGCGCTGAGCCGGCTCCAGCTGTAGGTGAATCCCACGCCGGTTGCGCGAGCCCGAGTTGGAAACAGTTCCGCCTGATAGGCGTGGAGCACCGCTGAAAACCAGTAGCTAAAGATGGTGAGCAGCGCGCCCACGCCCACGATCGCCAGAGGGTGGGTTGCCGCGGGGAACATCAGCCCGGTTCCAGCCATCAGGAGGGACAGCCAAACGATTAGCTTCTTTCGTTCGAGATGTTCAGCGGTCAGCACCGCGATCAGTGGACCGATTGGGCTGACCAGCGCAATCAGAAATCCATACTCCAGAGATTGTCCGAGGCTCTTGCCCTGCTTCAGCAGGAACGTTGGGCCCCAATTGGCAAAGCCATAAATCCCAACCGTCTGAAGGAGATGAAATACGGCCAGCATCGCTGTCCTCCCTCGATACGCCGGCTGCCACAACTCCCGGATCGGGATATGTTCTGCGTGCGCGACTTCAACCGGTTGCGGCTCGTCCAGTGGCCGGCCCGTTTCCTCGGTGACTTCACGCTCGATTTCTACCATGATTGCGTGTGCTTCCTTGTGACGTCCCCGAGCTTCGCACCAACGGGGCGATTCCGGCAGACGCCTCCGGATGTACCAGGCGAACAGGGCGCCCACACCACCAATCACCATTACCCAGCGCCAGCCCTCCATCAGCCAGTGCGTCGGCACCAGCAAGTTGGAGAGCAGCGCCACCACGGGTATCGCTGAGAATCCAACCAGCTGCGTGATGGCGACGTATCGACCGCGGGCTTTGCTGGGAAGCATCTCCGTCACGTAGGTATCGATGACGACAAGCTCAGCGCCGATGCCAACTCCGGCCAGCCCTCGCCAGACAATCAGGCCCCACGCGCTGGCCGCGAAAGCGCCGAACAGGGTGCAGAAAGAGTAGATGAGTAGCATCATCACAAACGAGGTGCGGCGTCCGAAGTAGTCACTGCCCATTCCGAAGACGATGGTTCCAACGAACATCCCCGAGAACCCGGCGGCGATCATGTGGCTGAATTGCTCCAGCGTGAGCATTCGCGAGTCCTGCAGAGCGGCGCCGATATAAGCCATCATGAAGATGTCGTAGAAATCGAACCAGCCACCGAGCGAAATCAGCGCAATGAAGCGGCGATGAAAGCCACTAACCGGAAGCCGCTCGATTCTGGAGGCGATTGAATGTCCGGCGGCTGCCGGGTTTCTGGGCTTGTCCGCGTAGCTCTGGGTGCTTGCCATGAATCGCTCGTGATACCTTTGCTGGGGATTAGTCGAGAGACAGATCAAGCCGTTGGAAGCCGGCTCGCGATTCCGCTCGTGCGAGCCGCAGCCCCAGTCCGCGAACTCGATCTTTCCTCAACCGAGAGCTGGGCCGGCGAATCGGCGATGGATGACGGAATCCTGGCTTGATCGCGGCGACTATACTGGAGAGAGCGGACGAATTCAACGCTGGATTCCAACGCGGCGGCGCTTAAGCGCACTGGCGCGAGGTACTCCAAACCTTGAGGCCAGCGGCTGGTTGGCAGAGTCGCACGTGAGTGCGACAGCAGGGTCGCCCCTGCGTGTTGTGGCGGCAAGCCGGAGGCTCGCTCTGGAGTTTGTACATTTCCCACGGGGACTTGCGCGTGGCGTTCATGCGCTGGTAGTGCCGTACGCCAGTGCAGTCAGAAACCAGCTTGCTGGTGGTTGGCAGACTGGAAACCTGCCACACGGGCCTGGAAGTGGTGAGATCTGAAATGGCAGAAACTCCAGGGCAAGCCAGAGGCTTGCACTGAACTTCGTGCGCATCGGGCGTGCCAGCGCAAGGCGTTTCGTGTCGAGAATTTGGGAAGAATCCCCCAGACCTGCCCGATTTCTTATGTATAATGGGTCAGTCTTTCAGTTTGTTTTGAGGTGAGGTTTCCTCATGCTGAATCGAAACAAGTTTCTCATCGTTGTCCTTTCGACGATTTTCGTTTTCTATGCGGTCGTGGGAGGCGTGCTCGGCAGGGCAACTGAACGCGAGGGATCCTATTCCCAGCTTTCGGTTTTCAGCGAAGTGTTAGCCAAGATTCGAAACAGCTACGTTGAGGATCCGAACCTCGCTGAGGTCATGAATGGGGCGCTGCGGGGCCTGCTGGAGTCGC
This sequence comes from Acidimicrobiia bacterium, assembly GCA_016871215.1. Lineage (GTDB taxonomy): Bacteria > Acidobacteriota > Terriglobia > Versatilivoradales > Versatilivoraceae > VFZK01. The sequence continues at coordinate 2,752 of VFZK01000129.1, forward strand.
TGGATTCCTACAGCACCTATCTGTCTCCAGATGAGTACTCGCGTTACAAGAAACACAAGACGAACGGCAGTGGCGGCCTTGGGTTAGAACTGTCGAAAGAAAGAATGCTGGGCTATGCCTACGTCATTCATCCGATTCAGGGCGGGCCCGGAGACCGGGCTGGTGTGCGACCAGGGGACATGATCGAATCGATCGAAGAAGTCTCAACGCGCGATATCAGTCTGCTTCAGGCCGAATACTTGCTGACTGGCAATCCGGGCTCAATCGTCAAACTGAAGATCTTGCGGCGAGGAAGGTCTCCTCTAGACCTTAGCGTGACGCGCGACCTGGTCAAAGCGCCGCCCGTCAAGGCCAGCCTTCTTGAGAACAAGATCGCCCACTTGAAAATCTATCGCTTTGTCCCTGGCACGGTCGACGACTTGCGACAGAAACTGCAGCAGATGACACGGAGCGGCGCGAGCCGCTTGATTCTAGACCTGCGTGATTGCGCGGGCCACGAATTCGAAGAAGGGGTGAAGGTGGCCAACCTCTTCCTCGACCACGGGGTCATTGCCTACACGCAGGGCCAGAAGTCTCCGAAGCGGGAGTTTGTAGCCGATCCAGCCAAAGCGGTAACTAAGCTTCCCTTAGTGGTGCTGCAGAATTTTGGAAGCGCCTCGGCGGCCGAGATCGTGTCGGCTGCGATCAAAGAGAACCGCCGCGGCGAAGTGGTAGGTGTGAAGAGTTTCGGCAAGGCTTCTTTGCAGCAGTTGATACCGCTGGAAACCGATTCGGCCCTGCTATTGTCGACTGCCAAGTTTTATTCGCAATCGGGGAAGGTGATTCAAGGGGAGGGAATCGCGCCGGACGTCGAGGTTCGCGATAGACGCGAAGCTGCCGCGTCGGATGACGACGCCGATGAGGAAGATGCCGAGGATGCCCCTGCGCCTCCGAAGCCTGCTGCACAGGAAGACCTGCAGCTTAAGAAAGCCATCGAGCTGCTGAGTGCGCCAGCCTCCGAAAAGAAGGCTGCCTAGTCCAGTTTGCCATTCCAGAAACACTGTGTTTGAAAGGGCAGCTCCGGCTGCCCTTTTTTTGATGCCGGCCCACGGGTTTGCCGGGGCCGCCCGTCCTGCGTTTCAATGCTCATCCAACTCGATCGCATCGGCAAAAGCTTTGGCAGCAAGACGGTGCTTCAGGAGGCCAGTTTCCAGCTGAATCCTGATGAAAAGGTGGGGCTCGTGGGCCGCAATGGCACAGGAAAGACCACGCTTTTTCGGATCGTCGCCGGCCTGCTCGAACCTGACAGCGGCCACGTAGTGCGCCAGCCGCAGGTGCGGCTGGGATTCATGCAGCAGATGACTCACACCGAGCCGAACAGAACCGTCTTCGAGTCCGCGCTATCCGTGTTTGCCCACATGGAAGAGCGAGCGCGGGAAATGGAGCTGCTGGAAGCGCAGATCGAATCGAAGTCGCAAGACTCCGACCTGCATTCGCTTCTCGAACGCTACGGGCGGCTTCAGACGCGCTGGGAGATGGAAGGAGGCTACTCGTATGAAGCGCGCACGAAGGCCGTTCTCTTTGGTCTGGGTTTCGAGGAGCGAGACCTGGACAAAGGCGCTGCCTTGCTGAGTGGCGGCGAGCTGAACCGGCTGAACCTCGCCAAGCTTCTGCTGTCCGATCCCACGCTGCTGCTGCTCGACGAACCGACCAATCATCTGGATATCTCCGCAGTGCAGTGGTTGGAAGGGTTTCTGAAGGACTATGCGCGCGCCTACGTCGTGATCTCGCATGACCGTTATTTCCTCGACGCAACCGTGACACGGATCTTGGAGATTAATGGCGGCAAGGTGGAAGACTATCCCGGAAACTATTCCTGGTACGCGGTCGAGCGGGATCGACGGCGCGAGATCAGGCTGAAAGCTTATGAGCAACAGCAGGAAGAGATCGCGCGGACGGAAGAGTTCATTCGCCGCAACCTGGCGGGACAGAAGACCAAGCAGGCCAAGTCGCGGCGTAACATGCTGGAACGGATGGAACGCCTCGAGCGCGTTTCCTCAGGCAAGCCTCCTGCCCGTTTCCGATTCGATTTGAATTCTCAAAGCGGCGACGCCGTCTTCAAGCTGACGAAAGTCACCGTGGGATACGAAGGCACGATTCTGGCAAGAAACCTCACCGGGACGATCTTTCGGGGCCGGACCGTCGGTATCATGGGCCCGAATGGCTCAGGGAAATCCACGTTCCTGAAGACACTCCTGGACAAACAAGCGCCGCTTGCCGGGAAAATCCAGGTCGGGCAAAAGGTCGATCTGGCGTATTACGATCAGCAGCTGTCTACCCTCGATTCTGATGCGACCGTGCTGGAAGAAATGAGGGCGATTTCACCGCTGGCCACTGACGAAACGCTGCGCGGTTATCTAGCCCGCTTCCTTTTTCTTGGCGACGACGTGTTTCACAAGACAGCGTCGCTGAGCGGGGGCGAAAAGAGCCGGCTGGCTTTGGCCAAGCTTATCTTCAGCAAGGCGAACACGCTGTTGCTCGACGAACCCACCAACCATTTGGATATCCCGTCTTGCGAAGCGCTGGAAGATGCCCTGCAAGACTTCCCAGGAACCGTCATCATGGTTTCTCACGACCGGTACCTGCTCGGCAAGCTGGCAGACCAGATTCTCTTCTTTGACGGTACGGGTGGTTTCACCTGGTTCGATGGAACCTACGACGAATTCGCCGCTTCCCAGGAAGCGCCCCAGGAACGGCAAGCGACCGCAAAGCCTGCTAAGGCGGCCTCCAAAACAACTCCCATCTTGCCGGAAAGGCCGGGTTCCAACGGGCAGAAGTTTAGCAAGAACGAGCTGGCGAAGCTCAAAAGCCGTTGTGAGTTCCTGGAGCAGGAGATTCAGCGTGTGGAAGGGTTGATCGAGTCCAACACCTGCCAGCTCAGCGATCCGGATGTCGCGCGAGATTTCGTCCAGTTCAAACAGCTCACTGACCGGCACGAAGATCTCAACACGCGGCTCGGCCAGCTCTACCAAGAATGGGAGAAGTCGCTGAAGCTTCTGGAAAGCATCTGCTGACGTCTGAGGAAGACCTGAGCTCGTGCTCTTCGTCCACTGATATGCTCCCTGCGTTGCCGTTTGGAGGAGTGAAGTCGCATGTGCAGAAACATCAAGCCGCTGTTTAACTTCGACCCGCCGGTCACCGATGAAGAGATACGCGCCACGTCGCTGCAATTTGTGAGAAAGATCAGCGGGTTCAGCAAGCCGTCGAAAGCAAACGAAATCGCCTTCGCGTCGGCTATCGAGGGGATTGCCCGGGTTTCGAAGCAGCTGCTGGTTTCTCTCGAATCGACCGCAGCACCAAGGAACCGGCAGGAAGCGGAGGCGAAAGCGAGGGCGCGGGCTGCACAGAGATTCGGCCGATGAGCGCCGTTGTTCTTGTGGGAGGCAGAGGCTCCTCATTGGCAGAGGAGTGCAGGGGAGAGTTTCTTGTGGGGCCGCGTCGTGTCGCACGGCGGCCATTTTCGGTTCGACACTGCAACATGGAGTACGACGATGAAGCGCGCGAAACCCGCCAGCGAAAGTTCCCATGCCAGCGCCGTCGCGTCGGCAGCGACTGACTATGATGATTTCTTGATTGCGGTCCGGCGAAAAGATGCACGAACGGTGAGCGTAGCCGTGGACGCTTCCCCGGCCGGACGCATGGCGAAACCGCACACACTTCTCTTTCCCCAGAAAGAGGCCGCGCAGCTGAAGACGAGTTTCCTGGCCAGCTTTGCTGGAGGCGGGCTGCAGGGACGCATGTTGCTCACCCCTGAGGAAGCGACCGCTATCGGAAAGCGCCTGGCGCAGGTGCTGTTCCATGGCAAAGCCTTCCAGCTGTTCGCAGAGAGGTCGCGGCCGCTGTGTCTCGTCCTCACCGTGGACTCCGTATCCGTCTTGCCACGGATCCCTCGCTTTCCGACCTGCCCTGGGAGTACGTTTACCGCCCCGACCTCACGGGAGGGGGCATCTCGGGCTTCCTCCTGCTCGATCCATCGATTTCCCTCGTGCGCCACGCCGCCGATGCGCGGATTCGTCTCCGTCCCATCGAGGGCAGCCAACGCCTGGCCTTTGCGGGCACACTGTGGGAAGGCAACAAGGATGGCTGGGAAGTGTGGAAGGAGTTTGACCTCTTGCGGGAAGCCCTGAAGCCGGTCGCACGCTTTATCCGGCCGGAGTTCGCAGTGGCTGGCCACGCCAAGGCTCTCGCAGCCGGCCACGCGGGCCAAGCCGCGATCTTCCACTATGCCGGGCACTGCGATTTCGATGCGACCGGGCGGGCCTACCTGCTGCGCGAGCTGCCGGTTTCAAGGGCAATCTTGCCTGAAGACATCCTCTACCTGGACGCCTTGGCTCCGATTCTAGGCGAGGGTGGAACCCGGCTGGCCGTCATGAGCGCCTGTAATAGCGGGTATTGGGCAGCCGTTAAGCCGTTGCTCGACGCCGGAGTTCCGGCTGTCGTCGGTGTCAACGGCGGCGTCGCCTCGGTGAGCACTATCGAATTCTGCAAGAAGCTCTACGAATCGCTTTCCGTTGGCCTGACGCTCGATGAGGCTGTCGGGCGGGCGCGCTTGCACGTCATGGAATGGGGGCGGCGTCTCGAACTGTTCGACTGGGGGCTCTACATGGTCCACATGCCCTCGCCCCAGGCCACGCTGTTCCCGCGCGCAGCAACCAAGATCGTCGCAACTCACCAGAAGTACATTCGAGAGGATCATGCCGTCACGATCGGCAGCAGCCTGCGTCTGGCAAAGGAGATCGACGGCATGAACTTCGGCGAGATCATGTCTGAACTGTCGAAGCGCCGTGTGCTGATTCTCGGTCGCTTTACAGGCCGCCGACTGGCGGTGCTCAAGGGAATCAAGGCTTATCTCGAAAAGCACCCCAACCGCTACATCCCCGAGCTTTTCACGTTTCGGAAACCAGACTCGCGCGACCTCATCGAAGCCATCATCGGGTTTGCGGCTCTTTCGCGGTTCGTCGTCGCTGACTTGAGCGAACCCAAAAGCGTTCAGTCAGAGCTGGAACCCATTGTGCGCTATTTTCAGTCTGTGCCGGTCGTGCCGGTGATCAACAGGACTGGCAAAGAGTACGCCACTTTTTCGCGCCTGCTGCGCAGCGCAAATGTCGTCAAGCCTACTGTGCGCTACCGCAATCTCGACGATCTGGAGGAAAAGCTCAAGAATCAAGTCGTGCCCCTGGCTGAAAAGAAGCTTCTGGAGGTGCGGCCTCCGGCTTGAAGTCGTGCGCTTTTCTCAAGGGAAGCCGCAGTTCGGAGATCTGTGAGGTCGCGGCTGCGTTGCTTGGCGGCAGAGAGCAGCGAATCTGTGGAAAGGAAGGCCCAGGGTTTCGGGCTTCGTTTCGTACCGGGGGGCGGACGCCATACCATCGCTGTGCTGTTGCCCCGAAGCCACGGCTGCTTTCCTCGCAGCGCTGACGCGTCTAGACTCCGGTTTACATAGATCGAGCAGGCACGTCACGAAGCGAATTCGGTCTGGCTCGCTTGCGCTGGCCGGTGTTAGTCACAGCTATCTGTTGTTCGTCCCAGATTTGCACTGTCTCGTCCCATTCGGACCCTTCGCAGCCCGTTTCCAGGGTAAATCCCGGCGGTAGCATGTTGGCGGTTTGACCCTACTGAGGTCTCTGTCTGGTTCCGGTTTTTGAAGACCTGAGGCAACGCGTTTCGAACGTCGCCCTCTAATCGGGGGGAATCAGCCCATGCTCGCCAACGAACGCTGACAACGGCTGGTCACACAAGACCGCCGCTGCAGCTCAGCGGAGCTGGGGCAACGATAGCTGCCGCTCGATTGTCCGCATTCGCAAGAAATCCTCTGGAGGCTCCGGATGCATTCCTGGTTGAAGATCACCTGTCGAAGATCGAGTCGGAAGCGCGCCAAAGTACCCGCCGAGAGCTGCGTTTCAGGGTCGAGGTTGCTCTCGTTGTTTTTAGAGGTTCACGTTGGCCTTTTCGTATTGCTCGCAGTCGTCATCGGTCCGAGCCGGGATTCGCTGGCGCAGGAACCTAGACCTTCAGTTCCCAAGTTGGTGGCGCTTAGGGGCCGTGTTGTGGATGCGCGCACCGGGGAACCGATCTCCAAGGCACTGGTGTCCTTGCGTGCTCTCAATCTTGAAACGGTCACTGGGCCGGATGGCCGGTTTCTGCTTCCGGCGGTTCCCGTGGGCACCTCCGACGTTTACGTGACCACGGTAGGCTACGGCCTGCTTCGCAAGAAACTGAACTTGCAAGAAGACGTCGAACTGGAGATTCAGCTTGGGCAAGGCGCGCTCAAGGTGGCTGAGGAAATCACGGTGACGGCGTCTCCATTCGACCCGATCGAGCCTGGCATCGTTTCGGAACATACCCTCGACCAAAACGAGCTGAAGAATCTGGCAGGGGTGCTGTTGGACGATCCGCTGAGATCCATTCAGAGTTTGCCGGGTGTGGCCTCGGGTGACGACTTCCGCGCCCAGTTTGCGATCCGTGGATTTGGCTTCGACCGCGTGGGTCTCTACTTGGACGGCGTCTTGACCCGGTCTCCTTTTCACACGGTGCGAGACATTCAGGATGAAGGCTCTCTCACCATCCTGAACGGCGATCTCGTCGAGTCAGTTTCGTTCTTGAGTGGGTCTCCACCGTCGAAGTACGGCGATCGGTTGGCAGCGGTTGTCAATGTCGCAACCCGGGATGGAAACCGGCAGGAAACCTCGCATCGTGCCAACGTCAGCGGATCGGGCCTGTCTTGGGCGAGCGAAGGCCCTGTAGGATCCTCCAAGCAGACTTCCTGGCTGGTCTCAGCGAGAAAAAGCTACCTCGATTGGCTCATCAAGAAACTCTCCGAGGATCCAGACACGGCGTCCGCCTTTGGTTTCTCCGATGTTCAAGGAAAGCTTAGCCACCGCGTGAGCGATCGGCAGCAGCTTCACTTGATGGCCCTCATTGGTTTCTCGGGGGCTGACGAAAGCCGCCGGCGCCAGCAGCTCGGCCCAAACTCATTTCTGAAGGCCCAAGCCGATACGCAACTCTTCAATCTTGCCTGGCGATTTGCCCCGGCAGCCGGTGTTTGGATTCAGTCCTCGCTGTTTCACACTCAAGAAACCGCGCTCAATCGAAACCGGGATGGCGAAGTACTTTTCGACGCGGCCTACAAACAATCTGGAGTCCGCATCGATGCAGCCAGGCAGTGGTCTCAAGCCCACCGCCTGGAGGCAGGATTCCTGGCGCGCCACCTCAAGGAGGTAGCGCTGCAGCGGCGGTTCGATTTCCAGTTGAACCGCTTCCTGAATCGCAATGCTTATCGATCGTCCGCATGGCAGCCGGGTGGTTATCTGCAACACACCTGGAGCGTGTTCCAGAATCGGCTGGCGCTTCTAGGTGGCGGACGGGTCGATCGCTTCGGGGAAAACGGAGAGACGGTCTGGCTGCCTCGGGTGGGTGTTTCGCTGGCAGTGTCTCAGAGGCTGAAGCTGAGCGCTACCTATAGCCAACAGGCCCAGTTTCCGGATTTCTCAGAACTTTACGGCGAATTCCGTCACCCTGAACTGCGCGCGGAACGGGCTTCGCACTGGAATGTAGTTGCGGAGCACCAGTGGAGCGAGAAGATGCGTTTTCGAATCGAAGGCTACGACGTCAAAGTTCGCCGCTTGATCTTCTCGCCGTTCACCGAGTTTCGCTTGGTGAACGGGGTGCTCACAGGTCCGTGTACCGGCAATGTGCTGCGCAACGGCGTGCACGGCTATTCTCGCGGCGTGGAACTGATGCTCCAGCGGCGCAGTGCGAACAAACTGTCGGGATGGTTGTCGTACAACTACGGGGTAGCGAGGTTCACGGACGATCCCAGCGGTCTGCGCTTCGCTGCTGACTTCGATCAAAAACATACCGTGAATTTGTACGGAAGCTATCGGCTTACGCAGTCGCTCAACGTCAGTTCCAAGTACCGTTACGGCAGCAATTTCCCGATCATGGGCTTCTTTCGCCAGCAGGGCAGCGCCTACTTTCTGTCGGACCAACGCAATCGCCTGCGCGTGCCTTCGTACAGCCGGCTCGATCTTCGCGTCAACAAATCGTTTCACTTCGACCGGCTGAAAATGACGCTTTACGGCGAACTGCTCAATGCAACGAGCCGGGCCAACTATCGGTTTACAGGCATCAACTCCATCCGTGCGGCGACTGGGGAAGTTCGCTTGGCGCGCGACTCGATTCTGCCGATTCTTCCCATTGGCGGATTGACGGTGGAGTTCTAGTTTCGATTCTGCCGGGCCGTGAAGAACCTCCGTGTTGGACTAAACCGCTGGCGCGGCAGGGGGGCACGATAGTTTGGTGTTACGGGGATTGGCGGGGTCGGCTCCTTTCTGAGAGATAATGATGTTGCCCAACAACATTAACTCTGTTTGGAAAGGAGCCTCGTATGACACCGAAAACCCCGCTGGGTCAACGCTATCTCGAAGACCTGCAGTTGCGCAACTACTCGCCCAAGACGCAACAGGTCTACCTCGAGTGTGTTTCCCACTTTGCTCGCTATTTCCGCAAGTCCCCGGACCGGCTTGGTCCGGAAGAGATCCGCACCTGCCAGTTTTACCTGGTGCACCAGAAGAAAGCCTCCTGGAGCCGGTTTAACCAGACCGTCTGCGCTCTGCGCTTCCTTTTTGGCAAGACGCTCGGCAAAGACTGGGCGATCACTCACATTCTCTTTCCCCGGACCGAGAAGAAGCTGCCGGTGGTGCTAAGTCCGCCCGAAGTGGTGCAGTTCTTCGGCGCCATCGACAGTTTCAAATACCGTACCCTGCTGATGACCGCCTACGCTGCCGGTCTGCGTCTGTCAGAAGTGCTGCACTTGCGGGTTTCTGACATCGACTCCGAGCGCCGGGTCATTCGGGTCCATCCACAAAGACCGCGAGGTGATGCTGTCTGCGAAATTGCTGGAGCTGCTACGCCAGTATTGGAAACAGTATCGCCCCCAGACCTGGCTGTTTGCCGGCCAGGCCGGACAAGAGCCGCTGGCGCCGAGCACCGTGCAAGCCGTCTGTCTGCGGGCGCGTCGGGATTCAGGACTGGGAAAGAAAGTCAGCTCCCACAGCCTGCGCCATTGGTTTGCGACCCATTTGCTAGAGGCCGGTGTCGATCTGCGCACCCTTCAACTGCTGCTGGGCCACACCAACCTGTCGACGACGGCCCGCTACCTGCATGTCTCGAAGGCTTCGCTGGCGGCCACCGCCAGCCCGTTGGACGCGCTGCCGCTGCCGACCCAAGGTTGAACGACTCGTCGGTGGCCAGCTCCGCAGCTCCCGCCAATGAGCACTTCAAGAAATCTCTTCGACCGAAAAGGTTCATGCTGGCTTCGCTGGAGATCTCAGAAGTCAGGTAGCTTTTCTGTGGCTGTTATCTTCGTTCGCGACATCCGAGCCCGGAGGAAGCTGAAGGTGGCCGGCGGACGACCACGACCGTCATGTCGTCCTGAGCAGGTACGCCGTCGGCAAACGCGTCTGCCTCTGCCAATAAGGCTGCGGCAACGGCTTTCGCCGGTAGGTTGATGAGCCGCGACGCTAGTTGCTCGATCCGCTCGACTCCGAAGAAGCTGCCCGCCGGATTCAACCGTTCCGGGATGCCGTCGGTATAGAGGACCAACATGTCACCGGGTTCCAGCCTAGTTAGTTTCTGTCGCGAAACGGTTGAAAGTGGCACTGGGAGGCTGGGGGGAGCCTCGGCAAGTTGCGATTATCAGGGTGGGAGTGTGGAAGAATCTAGAGCAAAGGGAAACCAGCAGGCAGACGGCGTTGCCCGCAGACACGTGGGCACAGTAGGGAGGAAGGAAGG
>VFZK01000130.1 GCA_016871215.1 Acidimicrobiia bacterium
GTTGGCGGCGCGGCAGAAGGTGCTCGATCAAGCTTTCCAGCTCAGGCCGCAACGTTTCGTTCGTAAACCGCCGCCGCCACCCAAACTGCTCGATAAAGTCTGGATCAACCCTCCCGACCTTAATAAGAAACCAGAGTGATCAATTGCTCGCTAAATTCTCCCGGCAGGTGTCTCAAAATCATTGACACGCTCTGCTCATCAATCTTCGTCCCTCTTCAACTGGGGAACTTGGGCTAGGAGGCCACTTTCCGGCGAATACAAAAAGAAAGCCCTTGCGACACTGTGTTCGCAAGGGCCAAAAACTGCTCCCAACGCCAGCTCGCTATGACTACGTTGACGTCGCCATCGCGTCGATGCCCTCTTCCTCACTCAAGCCAACCTGAGAGTCGAAGACCTCCTCCCCGACTACCTCAGAACGCACGGGCTCCTCGGATTTCAGCTTCACGTTCCGATAGTGCTCCATGCCGGTTCCAGCGGGAATCAGCCGGCCCATGATGACGTTTTCCTTCAAGCCACGAAGGTAGTCCACCTTGCCGCTGATCGACGCCTCCGTCAAAACTCGAGTGGTTTCCTGGAACGAAGCCGCCGAGATGAACGAGTCTGTGGACAGGGAGGCTTTCGTAATCCCCAGCAGGAGAGGCTCTCCACGGGCAGGCCGTCCATCTTCCGCAACAACGCGGTCGTTCTCTTCCTTGAAACGGAACTTATCCACTTGCTCTTCAAGCAAGAAATCTGTGTCGCCAACCTCTTCGACTCGGATCCAGCGCAACATCTGCCGAACGATGACTTCAATGTGCTTGTCATTGATGTTCACACCCTGCAGGCGGTAAACCTCCTGGATTTCGTTGACCAGATAGGCCTGCAGTTCTTTCTCCCCTAACACCTCGAGGATGTCATGCGGATTGAGCGGGCCGTCCATCAACGGCTCGCCGGCGCGCACCGTTTCACCCTCCTGAACGTTGACGTGCACGCCGCGCGGCAGCGAGTATTCGCGCTCCATGCCGTTGTCGTTCGTCACAAGAATCTTGCGGGTGCCTTTGGCAATGTCGCCGTACTTCACGACGCCATCGATGTGGGTGATAACCGCCGTCTCGCGCGGCTTGCGAGCTTCAAACAGTTCCACAACGCGCGGCAGACCTCCGGTGATGTCCTTGGTCTTGGTGGTTTCGCGCGGGATCTTGGCCAAAACATCGCCTGGGTTGAGCTCGTCGCCATCCTGCACCATCAGGTGCGCGCGCTCTGGCATCAAGTACTTCTTGACCGTCTTGTGTTTGTCGGAGCTCTTGATGACGATCTGCGGTTGCCGCTTTTCATCCTGCGACTGCGTGACCACCCAGCGCGACATGCTGGTGACTTCGTCGACCTCTTCGGTCATGGTGACACCATCCACCATGTCCTTGAACTGAACGGTGCCGCCCACCTCCGTCAAGATCGCATAGGTGTAAGGATCCCATTCCACCAGGCTGTCGCCTTCTCTGACGTCGTTGCCCTCCTTGAATTTGATCTTGGCGCCATAGACGACCGAGTATTTTTCCTTCTCCCGGCCCTTCTCATCGACAATCGCGATCAAGCCATTGCGGTTCATTACAACGAGGTCGCCTTCCTTGTTTTGCACGGTGGTGAGGTTGATGAACTTCAAAACCCCATCGTTCTTCGCGTCCAGGGTGGACTGTTCTGATACCCGGCTGGCAGTCCCCCCGATGTGGAAGGTCCGCATGGTCAGCTGCGTGCCGGGCTCGCCGATGGACTGTGCAGCGATCACACCCACTGCCTCTCCCAGTTCGACCATGGCTCCGGTGCCAAGGTTGCGCCCGTAGCATTTAACGCAAACGCCCCGGCGCGATTCACAGGTCAACACCGAGCGGATCTTCACCCGCTCGACGCCGGCCGCCTGAATGTCGCTAGCCAGGTTCTCGGCAATCTCCTCGTTGACGTCGACAATCACGTTCCCTTCGTAGTCTTTGATTTCGTCCAGTGAAACGCGCCCGACAATGCGGTCGCGCAAGGGTTCGATGATCTCGCCGCTTTCAACGATCGATCCGACATAGATGCCATTCATCGTGCCGCAATCGGGTTCCGAAATGATCACGTCTTGCGCTACGTCCACCAGGCGGCGTGTCAGGTAGCCTGAATCGGCCGTCTTCAACGCAGTATCCGCCAAGCCTTTCCGAGCACCGTGCGTCGAGATGAAATACTGCAACACCGTCAACCCTTCGCGGAAGTTAGCCTTGATTGGCGTTTCGATGATTTCGCCCGACGGTTTGGCCATAAGACCGCGCATCCCAGCCAGCTGCCGGATTTGCTGCTTCGATCCGCGGGCGCCCGAGTCAGCCATGATGTAAATGGGATTGAACTCGAGGCCTTCCTTGTTCTGTTTCTCGATGCCGCGAATCATTTCGTCGGCGACTTTCTCCGTGGCGTTTGACCAGATCTCGATGACCTTGTTGTAACGTTCGCCTTTGGTGATGGCGCCCTCCTGGTACTGGCCTTCCACCTTCAGCACTTCGCGCTCGGCCGACTCGACCAGTTTTCCTTTCTCGCCAGGAATCAACAGATCCTCGATACCGATGGAAATTCCAGCGCGAGTGGCGAAGTGGAACCCCAAGGCCTTGACTTCATCGAGCATTCGCACCGTTTTCTCGAGGCCGAGCTTCAGGTAGCAATACTGCACCAACTGCCCCAGCCCCTTCTTCTTGAGGAGACCGTTGATGTACGGCATTTCCTTGGGCAGGTGGTCGTTCAGAATCACACGCCCGACCGTCGTTTTCAGGAAATCCTTTTCCAGGTGGATCACTTCGGTATGCAGCACACTCTGGTCGTCATAGGCAATTGTCAGGTCGATGACATCGCCCGTGTAACGGTAGCGGATGGGGCTGAGTGTCTCGAGTTCTCCCGCTTCCAGGGCCAACAGCACTTCCTCCGTGCTGCCAAAAGCCCGGCCCTCACCCTTGGTGCCTGGTCTGGACATCGTCAGATAGTAGCAACCGAGAACGACGTCCTGAGTTGGGACAGCAATGGGCATGCCGTTCGAAGGCGAAAGAATGTTGTTCGAAGCCAGCATGAGCACCGAAGCCTCGATCTGCGCTTCGGGAGAGAGCGGAATATGCACCGCCATCTGGTCGCCGTCGAAATCGGCATTGAAGGCCGTGCAGACCAAAGGATGAATCTGAATCGCCTTGCCTTCGACCAGCGTCGGCTCAAACGCCTGAATGCCCAGCCGGTGCAACGTAGGAGCGCGGTTGAGCAACACCGGATGCTCGCGGATGACCTCTTCGAGAATGTCCCATACGATCGGGTCTTGCTGCTCGACCATCTCCTTGGCCGCCTTGATGGTCGTGCAGTGTCCTGCTTGTTCGAGCCGGTTGTAAATGAAGGGCTTGAACAGTTCGAGAGCCATGCGTTTCGGAAGCCCGCACTGATGGAGCTTGAGGTCCGGCCCAACCACAATCACCGAGCGCCCGGAGTAGTCGACGCGCTTGCCGAGAAGGTTTTGGCGGAACCGTCCCTGTTTGCCTTTGAGCGTATCTGAAAGCGATTTGAGCGGCCGGTTGTATGCTCCGCGCAGCACGCGGCCGCGGCGGCCATTGTCGAACAAGGCGTCGACTGCCTCCTGAAGCATGCGCTTTTCGTTGCGGACAATGACATCCGGCGCATGCAGCTCGATCAGCTTCTTCAGCCGGTTGTTCCGGTTGATGACACGGCGATAGAGGTCGTTCAAGTCCGACGTGGCAAAGCGCCCGCCGTCCAGTGGAACAAGCGGCCGAAGCTCCGGGGGAATCACCGGGATCGCGTCCAAAATCATCCACTCCGGCTTGTTCCCGGACTTGCGGAAGGCTTCCACCACTTTCAGACGTTTCGAGAATTTGAGCTTCTTCTGCTGGGACGTTTCCGTCTTCATCTTGTGGCGGAGCTCGATGGACAGCTCTTCGATGTCTAGCTGCTTCAGTAGCTGCTTGATCGCCTCGGCGCCCATCATTGCCGTAAACTTGCCGGCGTACTCTTCCATCAGCTGCCGGTACTTGTCTTCGTTCAGAACTTCCTTGTCTTTGACGGGGGCGTCGCCGGCATCGATGACCACGTAGGCCTCGAAGTACAGGATTCGTTCCAACTCGCGCAGGCTGATGTCGAGCAGATGACCGATGCGGCTTGGCAGCCCTTTGAAAAACCAAACGTGCGAACAGGGACTGGCCAGTTCGATATGGCCGAGGCGCTCCCGGCGCACTTTCGACAGCGTGACCTCGACACCGCACTTGTCGCAGATGACGCCGCGATGCTTCATCCGCTTGTACTTGCCGCAGAGGCACTCCCAGTCGGTCACCGGGCCGAAAATCTTGGCGCAGAACAAGCCATCGCGCTCTGGCTTGAAGGTCCGATAGTTGATGGTTTCGGGCTTGGTGACCTCTCCTTTCGACCAGGAACAGATCTTCTCGGGCGAGGCCAGGCTGATTTTGATGCTGTCGAAATCAGCGATGACGTTGCCGCGATCATAGGGATTTTGTCGAAACAAGGTAAACCTCCTTCGGAGGAGAAAGAATCAGATGCTTCAGTTCAACGCAGCCAGCTTGACGGCAAACCTTCACTCGATGGCCCAACTGAGGAGAGAATCGAGGATCGTTGCTGCCGATCTTCAATCTCCAAGCCCTCGACCGTCAGTGATCAGCGGGGCCTTTGATCAGCTCCACGTCCAGACAGAGGCTCTGCAGCTCCCGGATAAGGACGTTAAACGACTCGGGCAATCCAGGTTCGATCGCCGCTTCACCTTTCACAATCGCTTCATAGATCTTCGCGCGGCCGTAGATATCGTCGGCCTTGGCAGTCAGCAACTCCTGAAGGATGTGAGCGGCGCCGTAGGCCTCCAGCGCCCAGACTTCCATTTCACCGAAGCGCTGTCCGCCGAACTGCGCTTTGCCGCCCAGCGGCTGCTGGGTGATGAGCGAGTAGGGTCCGATTGAGCGTGCGTGGATCTTGTCGTCAACCAGATGCGACAATTTCAGCATGTAGATGTAACCGACCGTCACATGCTGCTCGAACCGCTCGCCTGTCATGCCGTCGTACAAGTAAGTCTTTCCTGACGTCGGCAAGTTCGCTTTCTCAAGCTGAAATTTGATTTCGCGTTCTGTGGCACCGTCGAAGACCGGAGTCGCGAAATGCAAGCCCAGCGCCTTGGCTGCCCAGCCAAGGTGCGTTTCCAAAATCTGGCCGACGTTCATGCGGGAGGGAACGCCCAGCGGATTGAGCACAATCTCCACAGGCGTGCCATTTGGCAAGTAAGGCATGTCCTCTTCGGGAAGGATGCGGGCGATGACGCCTTTATTTCCGTGGCGGCCCGCCATCTTGTCGCCCACCGAAAGCTTTCTCTTCATGGCCACGTAAACTTTGGCCAGCTTGATGACGCCGGGGGGCAGCTCGTCGCCTTTCTTTAGCTTGGAGACCCGTTCGTCATGCAGTTTCTGCAGGACGTCGATTTGCCGTGCGGTCATTTCTTCGATTTCCAAGACCTGCTCAGACACTGAGCCGTCTTTCTGGCCCGTTTTGACGCGAGACAAGTCCTTCGCACTCAGACGCTGAATGATTTCCCGGTTCAGCGTGGTTTTCTTCGTCAAGATGCGTTTTCCGGACCGCTCGTTGACCAAATCGGACGTCAACACCTGCCCTTCCAGCAACTGGCAGACTCGCTTGTTGCGCTCGTCAGTCAGAATGCGGATCTCGTCGTTCAGGTTCTTCTCCAGCTTCTCGATTTCCGCATTCTCGATCGCTTTGGCACGCTCGTCCTTGTCCTGACCCTTGCGCGAGAACACTTTGACTTCGACCACAACCCCTTCGATGCCCGGTGGGGTGATCAGCGAAGCGTCCCGCACATCGCCGGCTTTCTCGCCAAAGATGGCGCGCAGAAGTTTCTCTTCCGGAGTGAGCTGCGTTTCGCCCTTCGGTGTGACCTTGCCCACCAGCACGTCGCCCGGTTTAACGGCGGCGCCGAGGCGAATGATGCCGCTTTCATCGAGATCGCGCAGGAAGCTCTCGCTGACGTTGGGAATGTCGCGCGTAATTTCCTCAGGGCCCAGCTTCGTGTCACGGGCCTCGATTTCGAACTCTTCAATGTGGATGGAGGTGTAGTAGTCCTCCTTGATGAGTTTTTCACTGACGAGAATCGCGTCTTCGAAGTTGTACCCGCGCCAGGGCATGAACGCCACTAGAACGTTCCTGCCCAGAGCCAGCTCACCCAGGTCGGTGCAGGGGCCATCGCCCAGCACCTGCCCCGCATGCACCCGCTCGCCCTTGCGCACGATGGGCTTCTGGTTGATGCAGGTGTTCTGGTTCGATCGCTTGAACTTCTTCAGCTGGTAGATGTCGGCACCGACCTCGCGCGAAAGCTGGCCCGACTCGCCTGTGTCGACACGCACAATGATGCGCTCAGAATCCACGCTGTCTACCACGCCCGCGCGACGGCACAAGACCACGGCGCCGGAATCGTGCGCCGTAACCTTCTCCATGCCGGTGCCCACGTACGGGGCGTCGGCTCGAAGCAAAGGGACCGCCTGCCGCTGCATGTTCGAACCCATCAGGGCGCGGTTAGCGTCGTCATTCTCGAGGAACGGGATCAACGAGGCCGCTACACTGACGAGTTGCTTAGGGGAGACGTCAATGTAGTCGATCTCCTCGCGGTTCTTGAGAACAAAGTTGCCTGCTTGCCGGGCATTCACCAGGTCGGAGCTGATGTTCCCCTCATGATCCAACTCCACGTTGGCCTGAGCGACGACGTATTTATCCTCCTCCCACGCCGTCAGGTAGAAGGAATAGGGCTCGAAATCGGCTGCACGCTTCTTCTTGGCGCGAAGCGCCTTGTTTTCGCTCTCGA
The DNA here is from genome assembly GCA_016871215.1 of Acidimicrobiia bacterium. Classification (GTDB taxonomy): domain Bacteria; phylum Acidobacteriota; class Terriglobia; order Versatilivoradales; family Versatilivoraceae; genus VFZK01. Next base: position 6,857 of record VFZK01000130.1, read on the forward strand.
CGACATTCCTTTCGAGGTGCTCGCCGATCTTGAAATCCGAGTCGCCGCCGTTTGCGATCGTGACGTAGTCGACCACCCTGCCGTTCTTGACCTTGCGATAGGGGCTTTCGATGAACCCAAACTCATTGATGCGGGCATAGCAGCTGAGCGAAGAAATCAAGCCGATGTTGGGCCCTTCCGGCGTTTCGATCGGGCAAATGCGCCCATAGTGAGTGGTGTGCACGTCGCGAACTTCAAAACCAGCACGTTCGCGGCTAAGGCCTCCCGGCCCCAGCGCCGAAAGGCGGCGCTTGTGCGTAATCTCGGACAACGGATTGGTCTGGTCCATGAATTGGGACAGCTGGCTGGACCCGAAAAACTCGCGCACCGCAGCCATCACCGGTTTCGCGTTGATCAGGTCATGCGGCATGGCGGTTGACATTTCCTGGTACACCGACATCTTTTCCTTGATAGCCCGCTCCATGCGCACCAAACCGATGCGAAACTGGTTTTCGAGAAGCTCGCCGACCGCGCGTACGCGGCGGTTTCCGAGGTGGTCAATGTCATCGACCAGGCCGATACCCTCGCGCAACTTCAGCAAGTAACGAATGACGGCGTAGAAGTCATCGGGCTCGAGAGTGCGCTTGTCGAGCGGGGAATTCAGGTCCAGTTTGATATTGAACTTCAGGCGGCCAACCCTCGAGAAATCGTACTTTCGCGGGTCGAAGAACATGCCCTCAAAGAGGTTGGTGGCTGTCTCTAACGTCGGCGGGTCGCCCGGCCGCATCTTCCGGTAGATCTCGATCAGCGCCTCCTGCGTCGTCTTGATCGTGTCCTTCCGCATCGTCTGGCTCAGGACCACCCCAACATCGTCCCGTTCAGGATTGAAGATCGAAAACTCGGAGATGCCCGCATCGATGATGGCCGCGATGATGTTTGGCTTCAGTTCCTGATTCGACTCGAGCAGCACCTCACCGGTTTCACGACTGACGACGTCAGCAACGGTGAAACAGCCTTCCAGGTCGTTTGGAGCTATCTCGACCTGCCCAATGTGCGCCTTGGTGATGAGGTTATAGATGCTGTGTGAGATCTTCTTGCCAGCATGGCAGATGAGCTCTTTCGTTTTGGGATGGACGATGTCATGGGAGACCTTGATGCCGACCAGGTTCTCGGAAACATTCCAGTAGAGCTTGCTGTCGGAGATCGTGACCAGGTCGGTTCGGTAGAATGCGCGAATCAACTCCTCGTCCGACTTCAGCCCGAGTGCCCGCAAAAAGATGGTTCCCAGAAACTTGCGCTTGCGGTCGATGCGAACGTAAAGCAGGTTCTTCTGATCGTATTCGAACTCGACCCACGACCCCCGGTAGGGAATGATCTTGCCGAGAAAATAGGTCTTGGCATTCGCCGATTCGAAGAACACCCCCGGAGAACGATGCAGCTGGCTCACAATGACGCGCTCGGTTCCGTTAATGATGAACGTACCGTTTTCGGTCATCAGGGGGATTTCCCCGAAATACACCTCCTGCTCTTTGATATCGTGAATCGCCTTTTGACCCGTGTCCGGGTCCTTATCGTAGATCGTCAGGCGGATGGTGACCTTCAGCGGAGCGGCGTAGGTCATGCCACGTTCCTGGCACTCGGCCATGTCGTACTTCAGTTTCAGACTGACCGGATCGCCGCACCGGTTGCAGAACGTCGAGATGTTGCGGTTGAAAGTTCCGCACCTCGAGCAGACGATGTCGTCAATCGAGAACGGATTCGTAATGATCACGTTCCCGCACGAGCGGCAGTTGCTGCGCAAGTGCGACAGCCCCTTCAGGTCGGCGCATTTGCACTCCCAGCTGCCGATCGAGAAATCCACGAACTCTAATGAGGAACCCCCGCGAAAATCGCTGATCGGAAAGATCGAATTGAATACAGCTTGAAGTCCAATGTCTTCCCGCTCGCCTGGCAGGAGATTCATCTGAAGAAATCGCTCATACGACTTCTTCTGCACCTCGATCAGATTCGGAATTTGGATCGAGGTCAGAATTTTCGAAAAATTCACGCGCTCTCTGAGCTTTCCGTTCGACGCAACGGCCATCTTGACGACTCCTTAGGAACCGGCCAAGGCTTCAACCGGCCTCCGTTCTGGACAGACCTTCTGGAGAATAACTTCAGGTCGGGGTTGTGAGGAAATAGAGACAAGGGGAAAGCACACCTTCCCCCTAAAGAAATTGACCCAATTTTGAGGTAGCAGATCGAATTTCCGGACAATAGAACCTTGAATTTTACTTCAACTCGACAACAGCCCCCGCATCGGCAAACTTCTTCTTGATCGCTTCTGCTTCATCCTTGCTGACGCCTTCTTTCACCGTCTTGGGAGCTCCGTCGACCAGATCCTTGGCTTCTTTCAAACCAAGGCTCGTGACTTCGCGAACAACCTTAATCGTATTGATCTTGTTGGATCCGACGTTGGTGAGAACCACGGCGAACTCGGTCTTCTCTTCGACTGGAGCCGCCGCCCCAGCTCCGCCAGCACTTCCGGCTGCCACGACAACCGGCGCTGCGGCCGCAGCCGACACCCCAAAGGCCTCCTCGAGTCCCTTGACGAGCTGCGAGGCTTCCAGCAGGCTCAGCTGCTTGATCTCATCCAGGATCTTTTGAACTTTGTCAGACATTCACTTCCTCCTCAATGATATACGATTTTTCAATTTAGAGCCTTTCATTCACTCCTGAAACTTCTTTTGATCGACTGCCTGGTTCACCACCACAGCCAGGTTCCTCGACACAGCCGAAACCACACTCGCTAGACGCTGGGCCTGTGAATTCACAAGGAACATCAGTTTTGAAATGAGTTCCTCCTTCGGTGGCAGCGTTGCAATTTGGTCGAGATCGGCGAGATTGACGACGCGCCCTTCCACAACGCCCGCTTTGAAAACGAAAAGGGGGTTGTTCTTCGCATAGGCCGTAACGGCCTTCGCAAGAGCGACCGGATCTTTCTCATTGTAAAGGACGGCGGAGCTGCCGATGAACTTGTCCTTCAATGGCTCGATCGAAGTATCCTTGCAAGCACGCTGTGCCAGCGTGTTTTTCACGACTTTGTACTTCGAGCCGGTTGACCGGATGCTCCGTCGCAACTCTGTGTCCTGGCTCACTGTCAACCCCTGAAAGCTCGCCAGAAACAGGTTTTTCGCCGCTTTGAACTCGGCGTTCAGTGCTTCGATTTCCTTATCCTTCTCGCTGCGGTCCATGAATCGCTCCTAGGAAACAACTCTCCCTGCTTATCTCTCGAACGCCGCCAAATCCAGCGAGATGCCGGGCCCCATCGTAGAACTGATCGAAATGCTGCGAACGTATTTTCCTTTGGCCGCCGCCGGCTTGGCCTTCACCACGGAGTCGATGAGCGTACGGGCGTTCTCGACCAGCTTTTCTGCGCTGAACGAAGCCTTCCCGACGGGCGTATGGATGATGGCGGTCTTGTCGACCCGAAACTCCACCTTGCCGGCTTTGATTTCCCGGACGGCGTTCGACAATTCGAAGGTGACGGTTCCAGTTTTTGGGTTGGGCATGAGCCCTTTGGGGCCCAGGATCTTGCCCAGCTTTCCCACGGACCGCATCATGTCGGGCGTTGCGATCAGGGCGTCGAAATCCAGCCATCCTTCCTGGATCTTGGCGACCAAATCGTCGCCGCCCACGTGCTCAGCACCGGCCTGCTCTGCCTCCTTGAATTTTTCGCCCGACGCGATCACGCACACCTTCTTGCTTTTTCCGAGGCCGTGCGGAAGAACGACCGTGCCACGCACCATTTGATCAGCGTGCTTGGGGTCTACGCCCAAGCGCATAGCGACTTCAACGGTCTCGTCAAACTTCGCCGTCGCCATTTTCTTGATCAAAGGCATTGCATCCTCAAGCTTGTAGGGCTTTGCCTCGATCAGGCTCTTCGCTTTCGCGAATCTCTTTCCAACACGACCCATGTTCGCTCCTTAGCCCGCGATTTCGATCCCCATGCTGCGCGCGGTTCCTTTGATAATCTTCACCGCAGCAGCCACGTCGTGCGCATTCAAGTCCGGCAGCTTCAGCTTGGCGATTTCCTCCACCTGCTTTTCCGTCACTTTCCCCACCTTGTTCTTATTGGGCTGGCCGGACCCTTTGGCAATGCCGGAGGCACGCTTCAGCAAGACTGAAGCGGGTGGGGTCTTCGTCACAAACGAGTATGACCGGTCTGCATAGACCGTGATGACGACGGGGATGATCAGTCCTTCGGAATCCTTCCCAGATGTCCTCGCGTTGAACGCTTTGCAGAAGTCCATGATATTGACTCCATGTTGTCCCAGCGCGGGCCCAACTGGGGGGGCTGGAGTCGCTTTTCCCGCAGGAATCTGCAACTTGATATAACCCGTAATTTTCTTTGCCATTGAAGGTTTCCTTGCAGAACGTTTCGTTTAGGGGTACGCGATCGAGCGTCCCAAGTTGGCTGGAAATGAACCCGGGTGCAGCAGCGGAGGCTCCTGTCTTATACTTTCTCCACCTGCAGGTAATCCAACTCGACCGGCGTCTGCCGCCCAAAGATGGTCACCATGACTTTCAGAGTATTTCGGTCTTCGTTCAATTCGTCGACCGTACCGGTAAAGCTGTTGAAGGGGCCGTCGATGATCTTGACGGACTCGCCTTTCTCAAACGTCAACTCGACCTTGGGTTTTTCGGCGGTCTGCTCGGCGTGGTAGATGATCTGATCGACTTCTGCCTGGCTGAGAGGAGAAGGTTTCTGGCCGGATCCCACGAACCCAGTGACTCGAGGCGTATTCTTGACGATGTGCCAAGCCCGGTCAGTCATCTCCATCTCGACCAACACATATCCTGGGAAAGTCATTTTGGAACTGGTCACGCGCTTGCCACCCTTCATTTCGATAACGTCTTCGGTGGGCACGATGATCTCGCCGAACTCCTCTTCGACTGCGAACGCCTGGATGCGGCTCTTGAGGCTTTCTGCAACTTTCCGCTCAAACCCCGAGTACGAGTGAACGATATACCACTGCTTTGCCATTGCCACTCCGTCTTAGGACCAATGCCGGGTCATTTGAACATCTTGAAGATTCGATCGACGCCCAGACGCAACAACAGGTCAATCAAGCCCAAGTAAATGCCGAAGAAGAAAACCGCGCAAATCACCACAACCGTTGTCCCGTAGACTTCCTTCCTTCCAGGCCAAGATACTTTCTTCAGTTCAGCGCGAACCTCGGCAAAGAACTGCTGCATCTGTCTGATCCTGAGCTTTTCCAGCAACGAGGATCGCTCAACCAGTGTCTCGGTCGCCATAAGGTATGACCTGTTTGATGAGGACTGGCAGGCCAGGAGGGACTCGAACCCCCAACATCCGGTTTTGGAGACCGGCGCTCTACCAATTCGAGCTACTGGCCTGTATCGAAACCACGGGCGCTCGACGAGAGCGCTCCGTTCTACTTTGTCTCACGATGCACGGTATTAGTCCTGCAGGTATTGCAGAACTTCTTAAACTCCAACCGAGCGGTGGTCTTTTTCTTGTTTTTCGTTGTCGAATAGTTGCGATTCTTACATTCGTTGCACTGTAAAGTAATAATATCTCGCATGTTCGCTTGACTCAAGATTACCAGCTGCGACCCGTGCTGGATGGATCAGGCCAGGATGTCGGTCACCGTGCCGGCTCCCACCGTCCGCCCACCTTCCCGAATCGCAAACCGTAACCCCTTCTCCATCGCAATCGGCGCTATCAACTC
>VFZK01000131.1 GCA_016871215.1 Acidimicrobiia bacterium
AACTGACTCCCGGGTGGATCTTCCTAAGAGTGAAGAAAATTGAAATCGGTCACTACCAAAAACTCCCGTTACTGAACTGACATGAACAACTTGCAGACACTGTAGGCTCGAACAGCTGGACACTAGTGGGTGCAGTTTATTAATTTACGTCTCCTAACATAGCAGCAGAGGGGTTGCCATGAGCATTGAAGCTGTGCTGCGATCGCGAAGAATCCGGCAACTGGATCTCTCGCCGTTTTTGTCCGTGAACGTCGACAACAGCTTGAAAGATGCGTTGGCGGCCATGCAGGCGTCGGGTTCGGGTTCGGTACTGGTAATCGAGAAGGGGCAATTGGCCGGCGTCTTCACCGAGCGTGACTTGCTTTGTAACGCTGGGGCGGCGCCGCTCGATTTGTCGAAGCCTATTGGCGACTTCATGACGAGGAATCCGGGCACGCTAAGCCCGGAAGATTCGGTCTTCGAAGCCATCCAATTGATGGACGAACGCGGTTACCGAACGGTTCCCTTGGTCGAAGAAGATGGCCGGTTGGCGGGCATTCTGTCGGTTTCCAGCATTGTCGAGTTTCTAGCCGAAAGTTTTCCTCAAGAGGTGCTGGCATTGCCACCTCGGGCAGAACAAAACTTCGCAGCCGCCGATGGTGCTTAGGCCGCCCATTTCGAGGTCCAGCCTTTATCATCAATAATCAATTACCGAGGACGTCGAGTTATGCAGTCGATCGAGACTGAACCCAGAAAAGGCCTGATCGAAATCGAAAACGTCACCATCCGTTTCGCCGGAGACTCGGGCGACGGCATGCAGCTGACGGGCATGCAGTTTACGAACACCTCGGCCATTCTGGGCAATGACATCAGCACCCTGCCCGATTTCCCGGCCGAGATTCGTGCCCCTGCCGGATCGTTGCCTGGGGTTAGTGGATTCCAAATCAACTTCAGCAGCCGAGATATTCGCACTCCGGGCGACGGGCCCAATGTTCTTGTCGCAATGAACCCGGCGGCGCTCAAAGTCAACCTCGGCGATCTGGAGAAAAGTGGCATCCTGATCGTCAACAGCGACGCCTTCTCCGACCTCAATCTCAAGAAAGCCGGTTACGAAAAGAATCCCCTCGAAGACGGGTCGTTGTCGGCCTATCGCCTGATCTCGATACCGCTCACCGATCTGAATCTCAATGCGCTGAAGGATCTGGGCCTCAGCAAGAAGGAAGCAGACCGATGCAAGAATTTTTTCGCGCTGGGGATGATGTACTGGCTTTATGACCGTCCGTTGGAACCAACACTCAATTGGATCGAGTCGAAGTTTCAGAAGAACCCGACGATCCTTGAAGCGAACGTTCGAGCGTTGCGGGCGGGATACAATTATGCCGACACCACGGAGCTATTTACAACGCACTATCGCGTGCGCAAGGCCAGCTTGGCTCCGGGAAAGTACCGGAACATTACTGGTAACGAAGCGACGGCTCTTGGATTCATTGCAGCTTCGCAGGTAGCCAAACGGCCATTGTTCTATGCGAGTTATCCGATCACCCCGGCCAGCGACATTCTGCACGAGCTCTCGCGCCACAAGAATTTCGGGATCAAGACATTCCAAGCAGAAGACGAGATAGCAGCGATGACCGCGGCGATCGGAGCCTCCTTCGCCGGACACCTTGGCCTGACGGGTACCAGTGGTCCGGGTGTGGCACTGAAATCCGAAGCGATCGGCCTAGCGGTGATGACCGAGTTACCCGTCGTTATCGCGAACATCCAGCGGGGCGGTCCGAGCACAGGCTTGCCGACCAAGACGGAACAGGCCGATCTGCTGCAAGCCATGTTTGGGCGAAACGGGGAGTGTCCGGTTCCGGTTCTTGCTCCAGCCACGCCGGCGGATTGTTTCGCGATGGCCTTCGAAGCGTTTCGCATCGCCGTGACGTTCATGACGCCTGTGTTTTACCTGTCAGATGGATACTTGGGGAACGGCTCAGAACCCTGGAAGCTGCCGAGGGTAGAAGACCTGCCGAACATCGACATCCAGTTCCGAACCGATCCTGAGGGATTCCACCCCTACCTGCGCGATGAGGCGACGCTGGCTCGCCCTTGGGCAGTCCCGGGAACGCCGGGTCTTGAGCACCGAATCGGCGGTCTGGAAAAACAACACATCACGGGTAACGTCAGCTACAACCCCGATAACCACGAATTCATGGTCCGGCTGCGCGCCGAGAAAGTGGCGCGCATCGCGAACTTCATCCCCGAAGTCAAAGTCTTTGGCAAACCTGAGGGCAAAGTTCTGGTGGTTGGCTGGGGGGGGAGCTACGGCGCGATCACTTCTGCCGTGGAAGCAATGCAAGAGCGAGGCAAATCGGTTTCCAGTGTGCACTTGCGACACCTTAATCCCTTTCCAAAGAACCTCGGTGAGGTTCTTTCGGGCTTCGAAACGATCCTGGTTCCCGAGCTGAACCTTGGCCAGTTGCTTTGGCTTCTGCGGGCTCGCTATTTAGTCGACGCGCTCGGGTTTAACAAGATCAAGGGGCATCCGTTTAAGATTTCCGAGCTGGTGAGCAAACTGGAAGAGCTGGTCTGATCGCCGAGACCCGGTGTACCAGCCTCAGTGATTCCCAGATTTTGCTTCGGAGCAGCCGTCATATTTGGGAGGATTCGATTCGCAATGAAAGAAAACGGCAAACAAATCGGTCACACAGCGGGCGTTGTCGATCTGAAGCGCCAGGATTTCGTAACCGACCAAGAAGTTCGCTGGTGTCCTGGCTGTGGCGACTACTCCATCCTTGCTCAAACGCAGAAGACGTTGCCTGAACTGAAAATCCCGCGAGAGAACTTCGTCTTCGTTTCCGGCATCGGCTGCTCGAGCCGCTTCCCCTACTATGTGAACAGCTACGGCTTTCACGGCATTCATGGCCGCGCTCCGGCAATTGCCACCGGCGTCAAGGCTGCCCGGCCGGAGCTATCGGTTTGGGTGATCACTGGGGACGGCGATGCGTTGAGCATCGGTGGCAATCACTTCATGCACGCCATCCGCCGCAACCTCGACATCAACATCGTCCTGTTCAATAACCGGATCTACGGTCTGACGAAAGGACAATACTCGCCCACTTCGGAGTTTGGGAAGAAGACCAAATCGACACCGCAAGGTTCAATCGACTATCCAATCAATCCTCTGTGCGTGGCTTTGGCTAACGAAGCGACATTCGTTGGCCGCTCAATCGATGTCGACGTCAAGCACCTGAACACCGTTCTCACCCAGGCGGCCCATCACAAAGGCATTTCCTTCGTCGAAGTCTTTCAGAACTGCAACATTTTTAACGACGGCGCTTTTAAGCACTTCACCGAGAGAGAGCATCGCGAAGACCGGACGATTAACCTCGAGCATGGTAAGCCCCTGATCTTCGGGAAAGACCGAAACAAGGGCATCCGGCTCAACGGGCTGAGGCTCGAGGTCGTCGAGCTGGGCAATGGAATCACGGAATCTGACCTGTTGGTGCACGACGCCCATTCGCCGGACCCTAGTCTGGCCTATATGCTGGCTCGCATGGACTATCCGGAGTTCCCGGTACCGATCGGCGTTTTTCATGCCATTGGGAAACCAACCTATGACGAGCTGATGGAAGCTCAGGTTCAAGATTCCATCAGCCGAATGGGGCCCGGAAAACTGGAAAAGCTTCTGGCCAGCGGGGATACCTGGGTCGTGGAGTAGGCATGACGACTGGCACACCGTTAGTTCGATAGCAAGAGGGGGGGGAGCCGGATGCTCTGTCCTGCCTGTGGCTATGACAATCTCCCGGGCACCGACCGATGCGAAGCCTGCATGGCATCCTTCATGAAGCTGGACGTGCCCCAACCCAAGTCGGGGCTCCAGGAGCGCCTGATGGAGGACGCAATTTCGGCTCTGCAGCCAGCCGAGGCCATTTCCCTGCCGATTCACTCTTCCGTTCTCAGGGCTGTCGAGACGATGAAGGAACATCGCGTGGGCTGCATCCTGGTCATGGATCGAGGACAGCTTGCCGGCATTTTCTCGGAGAGAGATTTTCTACTGAAAGTTGCGGGATCGAGCCGCAGTCTGGAAGAGATTCAAGTTTCGGAGGTCATGACTCGCCAGCCTATTACCTTGAGCCCAGAACACTCCATTCGTTTCGCTCTCAACGAAATGGCAGTCGGAGGGTTCCGGCATATCCCGCTGCTCAGAAATCGCGAGCCCGCCGGGATCATTTCGGCCAGAGACGTCATCGGTTACCTCTGCCAGCAATTCCGGCGGGCGGAACCCTCAGCGACTGGCAGCAAGAACAGCTAGTCTTAGCCTAGTTTCGGAACCGTCTATTCAGCCGGGCTTTCCCGGTATTCCGACTCCTGCCTACAGCACATGCAGAGTCCGGGCGCGTAGGTTGTGATGTTGCAAACCTCGCAGAAATAGTGGAAATCGAAGAGCTTGCCGCCGCGGATCAACTGAGCTCTCACAAGTTCATACCAGGGTGATTGGTCCTTTCGCAGCGTGAGCCTGAATTCCCTGGTTTGAAGGCGCTTTTCCGCGAACAGAGCATCGACGGTGCCTTGCTTTTTAAGAGGATAGATCCTGCCTTGGTCTGCCTTCAGACCCAAGGCCTCGGGCGTCGCAAGGCAGTCTGTCTCTTTGAAAGACCCATCGAGACAAACCAAAAGACCCTTAACGACAAGATTCGCCTTTTCGGGTGCTGGGAGGTGCTCGACCGCCAGACCAAGGCCGAGTCGGGCCATGAATGCTACGGCAAGAAGGCAATTTCGTAGAAACATCGGGACCTCATCTTCAGTGCATGCAGCCAAGCCTAACGCAGGGCCGCTGGCTTTTCAAGCGAGGGGCAGAGACGGGCAGGATCCTGCCAGAGTAGAGAGACTCGTATTGTGCCGGCGTGGCGGCCTTGCCGACGGGCGGGGCTGCCCAGAGAGTGGAGCCTTTCAGTAGATCGGGGGTCCAAATGGGAACTGGGACTCTGAAGAAGCCCTGCCGAAACTGGGACGGCAACCGGGGACCCAGTTCACCTCCGTTGCCCTCTGGCGACAGCGGCTTCGGGTTTCCAGGACTTGCCTCCTGCCTCCAGAGGTAGGCTACTCTTCAGGCCCCTACTGTCGAGCCAATCGAATGGACGAACGAGAACCGCCTCCCGCGTCCCTGAAGTGCCCCAACTGCGGGGGCGATGCCAACCCCGGCGATGTGCGCTGCTCGTGGTGCCAGGGATCGCTGGCTACCCTTGCATGCCCCAGTTGTTTCGCAACGATCTTCGTCGGGATGAAGCACTGCCCCTGGTGTGGCACGGAAGTGGCCAAGGCGGAGGTGCTTGCGCAGAGCCCAGCAAACTGCCCACATTGCGGAACAGGTATGAGATGGGTTGAACTCGGCGGCAGCCAACTCAACGAGTGCGAGACGTGCGGGGGAATCTGGGTCGGTACGGAGTCTTTCGAGAAGATCTGCCAGGACCGGGAACAACAAGAGGCTGTCCTTGGGCGCCCGGATGCGGACATCCAGTCGCCCGACACGGGGGGCAAACCCCGTCGAGTCTACGTTCCCTGCCCAGTCTGCCAGAAGCTCATGAACCGCATGAATTTTGCCGGTTGCTCTGGCGTTGTCATCGACTGGTGCAAGGACCATGGAACCTGGCTGGATCGCGCCGAGCTGCCCCAAATCATCGCTTTCATTCGGAGCTGGGGGCTAAGGAAGGCGAGAGACCGGGAAAAAGAGGCCCTACTGGCTGAGTCACGGCGACTGAAAATGAGAGAACTGCAGCTGGCGAGCCGGGAGGGCCGGCCATTTCAAGAGGCTTCAGCTTTGTCTTGGAAAGACGATCTTGATTCTCTCCTGGACGTTCTCTCCTCGCTGTGGCGAAGCCTGCGGGCTTGAGCCCCTGCCCAGGCTGGGACGGCCTTCAGGTCGGCAGCGCCCAAAGACGAATTAGGCTTGGAGAGTCGGACCCGGCAGGGGCTCCAGGATCGCGCCGAGACCGTGAGCCTTCCGCGAAGTTTCGGGCTTTCGATCAGCTGCGTGAGCTAGATTCAGCTCCCTGTGCACCGGTCAGCGCTCAACCTCGAATGGATGGGCCTTGGATTCGTTTGAACCATTCGTTTGAGTGGTTTACAATTGCCAATGGTTTGGCACATCTAGAAGCTGAGTGGGGATAGATCGGGGATGAAAACCGAAGAGGCTGTCTTCCCTGCACTTTCGAGTGAAAGCCGCTTGGGGCAGGTAGAGGAGTGCCTTGTTTGGGATCTAGGGTGGCAGGACTACGCGAGCAGTCTGGAGCTGCAGCGCAAGCTGGTTGGGAGGCGCAAAAGGCACGAAATCGGCGACTGCCTGTTGTTCGTCGAGTACCCCCATGTCATTACGCTAGGCCGCGGCGGGAAAGCAGAGCACTTGCTGGCCGGGGCGGCCGAATTGGAGTGCAAGTCGGTAGGCTTTTACGATGCGGACCGGGGGGGCGACATCACTTATCATGGTCCAGGCCAGATGATCTCCTACCCAATTCTCGACTTGAAGGGGCTTCGCCGCGACATCGGCTGGTATCTCAGAGGCCTGGAGCAATCCATCATTGACACGCTCGTGGATTTCGGGCTGCAGTCCCGCAGGGTTGCAGGAGCCACAGGTGTCTGGGTGGGCGACGACAAGATCGCCGCCATCGGTGTTCGCACCAGTCAGTGGGTGACGTCGCACGGCATCGCCTTGAACGTCAGCACGGATCTGGCCTACTTCGACCTGATTGTTCCTTGTGGACTGCAGTCGCGGGGCGTGACGTCTCTTGCGAGACTTCTGGGAAGCAGAACTCCGCCGCTGCAAGAGGTGAAGTCGCGTTTCACCCTTCAGTTTGGGCGAGTGTTCGGCCGCTCCACCCGGGAGACCTTCTCAGAACCATAGGTTCGGGTAGATCTAGCGATGGGCACTCGGATCGTCACCCGAGCGCTCAACCGGCAGGAGTTCGCCAGGAGCTGACCGTTATGGAGCTCAATCAGCAAACGCTGCTCGACATGCTTTACTACATGAAGCTAACACGCGAGATCGAAACGCGGATTGAGCGAAAGCTTTACCGGCAAGGGAAGATTGTTGGTGGCGTCTACGTTGGACGAGGCCAGGAAGCCATTGCGGTGGGTTCTGCCATTCAGCTCGAAAAGGACGACTGCATCTGCCCTTCGCATCGTGACATGGGCGCTTTCTTGATCCGAGGCATTACGCCGCGCGAGGTCTTCGCCCAATACATGGGACGCAAAACCGGGGTGACCAAAGGAAAAGAAGCCAATATGCATATGGGCGACATGCGGCGTGGGATTGTTGCTTTTGTCAGCATGCTGGCCGATACGGTTCCGGTGGCCGCCGGTATCGCGATGACGTTCAAGATGAGGAAGCAAGCCAACGTTGTGCTCTGTTACTTTGGCGATGGTGCAACCAGCCGCGGCGACTGGCACGAAGGGTTGAATCTGGCTTCGGTCCAGAAGGCGCCGGTGGTCTACATCTGCAACAACAATTGCTACGCTTACTCAACGCCGCTCGAGAAGCAGATGGCTGTGAAGGACGTCGCCGTTCGCGGCGCTGCCTATGGCATGCCCGGGGTGACGGTTGACGGCAATGACGTCGCTGAGGTGTTCAGGGCCACTCGCGAGGCGATCTCGATGGCTCGGCGCGGTGGCGGCCCCACCCTTATCGAATGCAAGACATTCCGCATGACGGGCCATTCCGCCCATGACGACGTGAAGTATGTAGAGAAGGAGCTGTTCGAGGAGTGGGAAAAGAAAGACCCGATCCTGAGGTTGGAGACTTCATTGCTGGAGAGCAAAACAGTTTCTCAAGAGGCAGTGAAGAAGCTGGCTGCCCGGATCACGCGCGAGATAGACGAAGCGCTGGCCATTGCCGAAAACGATCCCTTCCCCGATCCAGCAGAAACACTGGACGGCGTTTATGCTGACCAGAGTGCCGAAGCTCCCCTGGCGTTCGCGAACACATTCTTCTCTCAGGTCCGATAGGAGAGTCCTGTGGCCGCTGTCACCTATCTTGAGGCAATTCGGCAGGGAATCTGGGAAGAGATGGAGAGAGACCCGACGGTCTTCGTTTTGGGTGAAGACGTGGGCCGCTACGGCGGAGCCTTTAAGGTGACCGAGGGCATGATCGAGCGCTTCGGTGAGGATCGAGTCGTCGACACTCCGATTTCAGAGTCCGCAATCGTCGGCGCGGCAATTGGTGCGGCCCTGATGGGCATGCGGCCGATTGCGGAAATGCAGTTTGCGGATTTCATTTCTTGTGCGTTCGACCAGATCACTAATTTCGCGGCCAAGTGCCGCTACCGGTGGAACGCCGGCGTTCCACTCGTGATTCGTGGCCCGTCAGGCGGTGGCGTTCACGGCGGGCCTTACCACTCGCAGAACCCCGAGATGTACTATGTCCATACTCCGGGTCTGAAAGTCGTGGCGCCTTCAACCGTCTACGATGCGAAAGGGCTGATCAAAGCCGCCATCCGAGATGAAGACCCAGTGGTCTACTTTGAGCACAAGTTTCTTTACCGCCGGCTCAAGGAGACGCTCCCAGAAGGAGACTGGACTGTCCCTATAGGCAAGGCAGACGTCAAGCGGGCGGGCTCCGATATTTCCGTGATCACCTATGGCGCGATGGTCCATTTGGCCTTGGAGGCAGCCGCCGCACTTGCCAACGAAGGTATCGATCTGGAAGTCGTGGACTTGCGAACGTTGGTACCGCTCGACAAGGAGCGCATTCTCGACTCTGTCAAGAAAACCAGCAAAGCGATTCTGTTGCACGAGGATGTACGCACTGGCGGCATGGCGGGAGAGCTGGCCGCCCTGATCGTAGAAGAAGCCTTTGAATACCTCGATGGTCCGATCATGCGGATTACCGCTCCCGATACCCCGGTTCCGTATAGCCCACCGCTGGAGGAATTCTTCCTGCCCAAGACCTCTGACATCATCCGGGTTGCCAGGCGACTGGCAGCCTACTAGCCGAACTCGACAGGAGTGCTGAATGCCGTCCAATGTGATCATGCCTCAGATGGGCGAGAGCATTTTCGAGGGCACCATCACGAAATGGCTGAAAAAGGTGGGCGACCCCGTCAAGCGCGACGAACCGCTCTTCGAGATTTCCACCGACAAAGTCGATTCTGAGATTCCGGCTCCTGCTTCGGGATTTCTTTCTGAGATTCGCGTCAATGAAGGGGAGACTGCCCAGATCAACACGATCGTGGGAGTCATCTCTGAAGCGACCGCGCCTCTCAGTCGAGAGTCGGCGAAAGCTGAAACGGCGCCGACTACCAGGCTTCAGGCGCCGCAGCCGTTACGGCAAGCCGCGATCGAGCCAGCCCGTTCTGGACTGCAAGCCCCGTCGACCGTACCACGAACCGTGCGTTCTTCCCCCTTGGTCAAGCGCATCGCGCGTGAAGAGGACGTGGATTTGGCCCAGCTGCAGGGTACCGGACTCGGAGGACGCATCACGAAGAAGGACATCCTTTCCCACCTGTCTGGCAGGCTGAACACCGGAGCCCCATCCGGGCTGCACACGGAGGCAGCCGAGCGCAGTGCGACGGCTGTGGAGGTGGTGCCGATGTCGGCCATGCGAAAGAGCATTGCCGAACATATGATGGCCAGCCGGCGCACTTCCGCCCACGTTACCACGGTGTTCGAGGTAGACCTGACCCGTATCGTCAACATCAAAACCCAGCACGCCCAAGAATACCTGCGGCAGGAGGGCCACAAGCTCTCCTACATGCCGTTCTTCATCAAGACGGTCGCTGGCGCGTTGAAGGAGTTTCCGGTGGTCAACGCCTCGGTCTCCGGTACAGACATCGTTTACAGGAAGGAGATCAACATCGGCGTCGCGGTGGCGTTAGACTGGGGCCTCATTGTGCCTGTCGTGAAGCACGCTGACGAGAAGAGTTTTCTGGGCATCGCCAAGACGGCTTCCAGCCTGGCAGAGCGAGCACGGCAGAAGAAGCTGGTTCCCGAGGATGTCCAAGGGGGCACGTTCACGATCACGAATCCCGGCGTCTTTGGGAGCCTCTTCGGAACGCCGATCATCAACCAGCCGCAGGTGGCCATCCTGTGCATCGGCGCGATCACGAAACGTCCCATCGTGATCAACGACGCGATTGCCATTCGTTCCATGGCGTATCTGACATTGACCTTCGATCATCGCCTGATCGATGGCGCGGTCGCCGACCCGTTCATGTCCAGCCTCAAGAACAAACTGGAACAATGGGACGAGCCGCTATTTTGAGTTGAGCTAGCAATTGTGGCCTGAAAAGCCGGGCTGGCGCCGCACTCCGGACTGTTGAATTCAAGGGATCGTTCGCAAATGAGCAAGAAAAGCACAACCTCCGAGCAAGTCGCGAGCATGGTTGAAACCATCTTGGTAGAGTTGGGAGAGGATCCGGGCCGCGAAGGCCTGCGGCGCACACCTGAGCGCGTCGACGCGAGCCTGCGCTTTTTGACGCGGGGGTACCACCTCGACATCGATAAGATCATTAACGGCGCCGTCTTCGATGCAGAGTACGACGAGATGGTGATCGTGAAAGACATCGAAGTGTATAGCCTTTGCGAACACCACATGCTTCCGTTCTACGGCAAATGCCACATCGCGTATCTGCCCAAGTCGAAAATCATCGGCCTCAGCAAGATGCCGCGCATCGTCGACGTGTTCGCGCGCCGGTTGCAGGTTCAGGAACGGTTAACGACGCAGATCGCAGCAGCCATCGAAAAGTACCTTGAGCCGAAGGGAGTCGGGGTGGTGATTGAGGCTTACCATCTTTGCATGATGATGCGGGGTGTCCAGAAACAAAACAGCAGCACCATCACCAGCTGCATGTTGGGTCGCTTCAAGAGCGACAGCAAGACGCGGAGTGAGTTCCTGGATTTTATCAAGTAGAAGATTCCGGACGTGCATGCGAAAAAGCTGCGAACGCCTCGTGATGTCTTGAACTGCGGACGCGGAATCCAACCGCAAAGAGCCGGAGGCAAAGGTTCGATGTGAAGGTGAGACGGGCATTTCGGGGAAGGCGAAGTGCCACCGTGGGCGGCCAAAACCGAGCTGGCTGCAAGTGTCGATTACTTGCCCACTCCTCTCTTGGGGCAAACTTCATTGAGGGAGCAGCGGTCACACTGGGGATTGCGAGCGGCGCAGACTTTGCGGCCATGATGAATGAGGCGGTGGGAGAACATGACCCACTCTCCCTGCGGGATTGTCTTCATCAGCTCTTGCTCCACCTTTTCGGGCGTTTTGGCTCGCGTCAAACCCAGGCGATGAGAGAGGCGGAAGACGTGCGTGTCTACAACCACGCCGGACGCGACGCCATAAGCCGTCCCGAGGACCACGTTGGCCGTCTTGCGGGCGACTCCGGGAAGCGTCAGCAATGCTTCCATCGTTTTTGGCACTTGGCCGTTGAACTCGGTCACGAGGCGCTGTGCCGCAGCCTTGATGTTCTTCGCCTTGTTTCGGAAGAAACCGGTCGAGTGGATGAGCTTCTCGAGGTCTACGATCTGCGCGCCGGCAAGCTCGGTGGCAGTCGGGTAGCGGGCGAAGAGGACCGGGGTCACCATGTTCACGCGAGCATCCGTGCATTGGGCCGAAAGGATTGTCGCGACCAAAAGTTGCAGAGGATCCCGATGATCCAAAGCGCACGTGACGTCAGGGTATTCCTTCTGCAGCCCCTCGAGAATCTGGTTCACTGGCACTCGTTTTTTCACATGAGTCTCCGTGCGGCCTGACTGGGCGACTGCCCCGGCTGAGATGGCGGATGCCGTGTCACTATAGCCCAACGTGCGGTGGCGGGTCAGCAAGATCCATCGCCGCCCGCTGGCCGGAATGCCCGTCGTCGATGCTCGTTGCTGCGACTCGTCGCTGCGCTGAAGGCGGGGGTTTCGGAGTGCAGCAGCTGCCGAAGTTTGCCACCGCAACTCTGTTAAGACTGGCTCCGGCCACAGTTCGTATCGAGAGGGGCAACTGCAAGTCGCGGCCGCGCTCATAGGGGTAGCGAGCGAAACGAGCCAGGACCGCTTCCCAAAGGACAGACGCAAAGGGCTGCCTCTCTCATCAACACGTTTCCTTTGTCTGTTAGCCGGTTATGCGCGATGAAACGAGGATTTTGTTCTTGTGTCGGCGCGACACGGCAGCAGGTAGGGCGGGCTGTCCTCAGCCCGCCGCGAAGTGCGGATGGGTTGGGAAAACGGCGCGGTGAGGACACCGCGCCCTATCCTGTCGCAACCCGGATATCAAGGGCGAAGCCCTTGGCTAGTTAGTTTCTGTCGCGAAACGGTTGAAAGTGGCACTAGGAGGCTGGGGGGAGCCTCGGCAAGTTGCGATTATCAGGGTGGGAGTGTGGAAGAATCTAGAGCAAAGGGAAACCAGCAGGCAGACGGCGTTGCCCGCAGACACGTGGGCACAGTAGGGAGGAAGGAAGGTTTCAAGACGGGAGATTAGGCGGCGACAGGGTGTGGCGGTTTGTGTTTGGCGTGCAAGAGTTGGGCAATGCGGAGGAGGTTGTTGGCGAGCACCGCGGCGCCGACAAACAGCTCAA